>JAISBH010000142.1 GCA_031266295.1 Oscillospiraceae bacterium
GTTTGCGCACAAGCCATCGGTTTCGGCCAGCCTGTTGTGCTTTAGAGTCTATCTCGTAACGCAACCGGTTCCTCCTCCCCCATCGCCCCCTTAGGGGGAGATGTCGCCGCAGCGACAGAGGGGGTTTCCCCGTCGCAGCGGACAGCCGGATGTCGCGTTATGCAATATAGAAGCGTCTTATTACGCCGCGCTACTTATATGGTTTAAGCGCCCCTTCCAGAGTCCTATAGTCATATGCTTCGCGTGCGTCAAACTCTTCTATAGCGATGCTGGCTGCGACCTCCTCCGATATGTCTTTGGAGCTGGGTAATCCAAACACATATGTCGCCTCCGCGATTATCGAGTAGTCTACCTCACCGTCGTAGGTTACTGCACTTAGATCGCCGATTGCAAGCATGGCGTCGACCAGCGGCTTGACCTTTGCGGTGAATTCTGCCTGCTGCTCTAGGGTTCGCCCCCAAAGCGGCATATAGTCCGCCTGCTCAATCAGCTCCCTAGCAGCAACGTTCAACGCATCCTGACGTGGCGGCTCTATGGCGTTGCGATGCGCTAATCTGCTTTCTACGCTGTCCCGCAACTCCCCAGTTTCCGGATGGACATACACGGTCATTATGATGACGGGCGTGTATTCCGGCGGCGCATATCCCTCGGGAGGGGCGACCGTCACCGCCCAATATGGCTGACCGTCGCGATCTTCCGGTAAGCTTCCTGGTATCAGGAACGACGTTTTGATAACATAACCATCTAACACACTTTCATCCACACCATAGCCGCTCGCAAGCTCGCGCCTAGCGATTGCGACCGCCTGCGCTTCGTTAACCTTACCTTCGGGCATGAGATATAAGTCGTGATCCACGCCTTGCACGCCCATTTCAACCCGCAGCTGGGAGAACCAAGCCTTTTGCTCAATCGTCCAACCGTCGAACGGACCCCACGCGGCTTCCATAATTATCTAGTATCTTTTGCTATTAAAAACTACACAAAACAATGGGCGAGGACGCTCAAGCCTTAAATGGGAACAATGCGCAGCAAACGCTGCGCATTAAACGCCTTTAACTTTTCTTGTTTTGTATAATTTTGACAACACAAGCTACTAGTACGACATCCTCAAACCGCCGCATAGGTTTAGCCTCATGCAAACCTTCGTGTACATGTGCAGTCCGCCGCACAAGTTCTTGCCGGGGCGGCGCTGCTTGGTTCTGCGGCACCATCCGCTGACATACAGCGGCGCGCCCTTGCACATATCCACCTTCATCAGGTATCCGTCGGGAGCCAGTTCGAAGGGCTGAACCTCGGGGCACAGCAGGGGCTGCGCCGCCGCCAATTCGGCCGCCCAGCGGGGGTTGCAGGAAGGCGTGCATGTATTCGGATCGTTAGCCCCGTTCGCGCACGGGGGAAACAGAAAGGCTGTCGGCGTGCCGTCTTCTATCGCCTCAAACGTCTGATTGCGCTTGCTCGCCAGAGCGTCGCAGTACTCGGTGGGTGTCCCGTCGTTAAAATGGCATTCGGGCCTGCATACGGATGGATCGGGACCGTTCCTTTGCTCGGTTGCACAGATGGAGCCGATAGCGCCCGTCATAGTGCCGTCTTCTATCGCCTCAAACTGGAACGGATCCCTGCAGAGCACCTCGGGCAAGTCTCCGTCGCCGTCGAAGCGGCAGTCGCAGTCCAGCGGTACGCTCCGGCATCCCTCGTGCCATGAGCCGCCGTACCACGGCTGCGCCGTGGTATCCCTGCGCCCGCATGTGCGGCATCCGCAGCGGGGATCCCCTTTTTCGGGGGTACAAAGAAATTGCGCCATATTGCCGCCCTCCTTGCCGAATGGGTTCTTTCATGTATAACCTATGCCGTATGAGTCGCTGCGGCGGGACGCTGTTCGGTTTGCGAACCGAATGCGCTTTAAGTTACTGGCGCCCGCCACAATGGCGTGAGTCGTCAACTTCTTTATAGCGTTTTACTGGCGGGCGCAGGAGTTGGAACGTTGGGACGGTGGAACGTGGGAACGAGGAACGTCCCAGCGGGGAGCCTGGGACTCTGTCCCAGACCCTGCGAAGGGCTATCCGCCCTTTCGAAACCTGACCAGGCTTCGCCTGGACCATCTTGATACACATTCCATCGGCTTCGGATTGCCGGTTTTACCTGGATAGTCTGTGCCGTAACGCAACCGGTTCCCCGTTACTTGCGGGCGCATCGTAACCGACAACCCTCATCGCCCCCCTAGGGGGAGATGTCGCCGCAGCGACAGAGGGGGTTCCCCGGCAACAGAGAGAATGCCGGGAGGGGTCAGTCCCCTGCCAGCAATCCCAAATTTGAAATTGCTGCCCTATAAGGTCGCCCTATACCTTATAGGCTCACCGGCTCCCCGTTCTTCATGCCGCGGATGCGTTCCGCCGCCGTCGCCGCCGACGATATGGACTCGCCCTGCATACCGGGCAGTCCCAGCTGATCGTCGTCGGCCAGAACGGTCGATTCCTGATAGCGCAGCCCTCCCAGCGCGGTGTTGTCGCCGGTCAGCAGGGCGCCCCTGTCCGCTTGCGCCGACAGTTCAGTATTGCCGGGCGCGTCCTCCCCGCCCAGCACGCGGTGAACGCTGTACGCGCCTTGAACGTGAGTCGCGGCGGACAGCGCGTCGATGATCCTGTTCTTGCGTCCGTCGGCGTCCGTATCCAGATGTCCGGCGAAACCCGCTATGCCGCCCACGTACGCCCCCATCGCCGAACGCACGCACCCCCAGTTCACGCACTGTTCCAGCCTCACGCCGTCCAGCAGGCGGCCCGCGATACCCCCGGCGGCCTGTGCGCCGCCCTCGACGTCGCCGTGATTCTCGCACGCGGCCAGCGCGCACAGCGGCTCTACATCCGCGCCGCCTGTGTCGCGCGCGCTGCCGACGATGCCGCCGACCTCGCCCGCCATGCAGTGCACGAAGCCCTCGTTCACGCAGCCGCGCATCTCGCCGTCGACCAGCCGCCCCACCAGCCCCCCCGTATACGGGCAGTCGGAGCAGATAGTCATTTTATTCGTGCACTGAAACAGTCCGCCGAACGACGTTACCGCGCCCGCGATCCCGCCCGCGCACCCGCTGCGGGATGCTCGCGTGCCGGGCGGGGTATCGTCCGACAGGCATATCAGGTCGTAATTGACGCAGTATTCTATCGCGCCGTCCAGCGCGGTGTCGGCGTCGCCCTCTCCCAGTCCGATGATTCCGCCGATATACGCTCCGCCGCACACCTTGTTTTGGTTATAACACTCGGATATATAGCAAGGCCGCAGCGAGTGCCCGACGATACCGCCAAAGCGCGCGTTGCCGTCCGCGGCGCGCTGCCCCGTGCTGCCGCAAGTGATTTCGCCAAAGTTCCCGCACCACAGCATCGTGAACGGCGCGTTGGGCGCGAGCCAGTCTGAATCGCCGGACTCGCCGGAGCCGTCAGGCTCGACCTTGGCGACGCGTCCGACGATCCCGCCGGCGTCCGCGTACGACTCTATCGCGCCGCGATTCGTGCAGAACTCGATGAACGGCTCCTTCGGATCGTCCTCATGCGCGCGCATGGCGGGGGTCTCCTGCCCAATGATGCCGCCCGCGATCCCACGGGGCGCGTCAGCCAGAAAGCCTATCGCGGCGATGCGGCCATGGTTCCAGCAGTCCTTGTACCTATTGCCTTGGCCTATACCCGACACGCCGCCCGCCATCCCGGCTATAGCCGTAACGTTGGCATAGTTGTGCAAGCCCCATATATCCGAATCGATCAGCTCGCCGAAGAATCCCCCGGCGCGGACGATTCCCGTGACGGAACCGTAAGCCTCGCACGCGTCCATATCGACGCGCACGCCCAAGCGCGCCAGCCCGCCTATGCGCAGATCATCCAGCGGCGCGGCGTCACGCTCCCCCCGCGCATCAATGGCCAATTCCAGCCTCACATGCTGGATAACCGCGCGCGAAAGCGACTCGAACAGCGGCGCGGACAGCGGCCCTATCCAGTAACCCTCGCCATACAGCTCCAACCCCGACGCGGGCGGCAGCGACTCCCACCGCCCCGTTATCTGAATATCGCAGCGCAGTGTGTACACGCCATCCGCCGGATACTCCGGATCCAGGCCAATCTTTGCCAGCTCACCCGCTGTGCGGATATCACGACGCACGCCCATGTCCACGCCTCCACCTTAGTTCTCTTAACTAGGGTATGTCGCGGGCTGGTTGGGGTGCTTTTACACGCGGATCATCGCCGCGCTGATAAAGCTTCTTATAAAGTCCTTATAAGGTTTCTTAATACGACTTTTTAAAATCGTCTTAATAAAGCATCTTATACAGACATATCCAACCGCCAAAGCGTGAACGCACGCCCGTCTCGTTTGAATCCGGCTTCCACTAAAGCGTCCTCCCCGCCTTCAGGGAATGAGGCGGCGGTGAGCCTTGTCTTCTCCGGATACACACGCTCGGCGCGATACGCGTCCGCCAGCGCGCGGACGGCTTCAGTGCCTTTATCCCACCAGCGCAGGGTTTGGCCGGAACGTTCCGCCACCAACTCAACGCGCCCGCCATACATCGCTACGACCGATCCGTCGACCGCTATGAACCGCCGCTCCGGATCATGGGGCAGCAAGCGTCCCCACGCCAGCGCGGGATCTTTCGCGGGCAGTACGATCCAATCGGGCCTTGGCGCGCTCAACGCCGCCGCAATCGCCGTGAAATCCCCGTCCCGGACGAACTGCGCACCCGACAATCCCCGCGCGAAGTAACCGCGCCGCACCCTGCCCGTGTATTCCCACACCCGCAGTATGTCCAGCGCCTCCAACCACGAAAAGCCGGATGAAGACCCAGCCTGACCGCGCGATTGCGCAAACGTCTCCTTGCAGACGACGCCCCATCGAGCGAAGGCTTGTTCCAATAACGATTCGGCGGACTCACCGCCGGGTTCGGCAGGCCGCGAGACGAACCATCGGCCCGCCTGAGCGAGAAACTTGGAACGAACGCGCGGATGCGCCGCGTTCAAGGCGCGCATCGGCGCGAGACTGTCGTTGCCGACTAGGCCCCTGCCCGCCAGCGATAATAGCGCGTCGCGCGCCTCGAAGCCCAGCGTTTGAGTCAGCGCGGCGGAGAACATCGCGCCGCGCTCATTAAGCGTCGCGAACACCCGCGATTCCTGTTCCGTCAAAGAGGATAGCTCGTCCGCCGTTCGAGTCGCGCCGCCGGACGATCCTTCGGATTGAGTTTCCTCAAACGTGATGAGAGGGACGCCGTCTTCAGCCGCCTTTGTGCTCCAGCGGAATATGCCTGACAGAAGCAGCGCGTCCAGCTGCAGCGATCGGTAGCGCGGTACCCGCGCGGGCAGTATCTCGCGTTCCCAGCGCGGGAGCGGCATGGACATGCCTGACAATGCGCGCAGCGCCGACTCCAGCCGCGAAGGCCCTGCAGGCGGGAGCATTCGAGACGCAAGCCATGCCGCGTATGCCTCCGGCGGCGCGGTGACGACGGCAGCGCGAAGCGCGGCGCGTGTGCGCGCGCTGGCTAGGCTATATACCTCCGAATGCCACAGCACGCCGCCGTATTCGACGACCGCGCCGGAAGCGGCGAGCGTCTGAATGATATCCGACAGGTCGCGGGCGTAACGATCCTCCAGCTGCGCGGCGGTCATGCCGCCGCGGAATCTGAGGCATCGTTCGACTACGCGGGCGATACCGGCGTTGGTTTCCAGACACTCATACTCCGATAGCTGTTCAGCCGCAATCCATAGCCCCGGCTCGACATATAGAACGCGGTCGGCGTCGTGAAGCGACTCCAGCCATTCGGCGGGCGCGTCCAGCTCGTCGGCGCGAGCGTCGCCGCCGGTGAGCAGCCAGGCGTGCAGCGCGTCCGGCGAGGCCAGCCTGGGCGCGGGCGCGGCGGACTCCAGTATTGAGGGATCAGGCGGACGGAGCCGCGACGAATCCATCGCAGCCAGTACGGTCGCGTCTGGAGTAAGCCGCGCCGCCGCAGCCGCCGCGGGCGAGGGATCGTAATCGTACATCTCGAACCCGGCAAATTGAAGCATCAGATCAGCCGTCATCGGCGAGGGCTTGGCGGATCGCAGTTCCAGCGACTCGATGCGGCCGTCGCCCAGTTGAGTCAGCATGTCCGCAAGGCCGGACGCGTCCATGTGCTCGGTCAGGCACTCGCGCAAGGATTCGACCAGCAGCGGGTGATCGGGGTGAGACAGCGCGCGGTCGAGGACTCGCGCGCCGCGCTCGCGCTGAACCCACAGGGGTTGACGGCGGCCGTTCCTCGCACCGAACATCATCGCCCGCGCAGCCGCGTAGCGGAACGTCATGCCGAACAGCGGCGTAGAGGGCAGCAGCGCGGCCAACGCGGAAACCAGCGCGTCCGCGTTCGAACCATGGCGGCGAACCACGCCCGCCGGCAGCCCATCGGGCAGTTCGCAGCAGCCCACCGTCGTCAGCAATATGCCATACTCGCCGGTGAACGCCAGCGTATCAACCCCCACATCATTCAAGATTAATTCGCGCAGCAGCATGGACAGCGGCAGATGCACCCTGCGCCCAAACGGGCTGTGGATCATCAGCGCGTCATAGCCAGACTCCGTCTTGAAGTGCTCGAGTATGATCCGCCGGTCATGGGCGACGGCGCCCGTCGCCTCTATCTGATCCTTCAGCAATTGCCTGATCGCTCTTGAGGCGTCGTCGTCAACGGGCAGATCAAGCGGGCGATTCAGGCGATTCGATCCGCCCGCCCGCTCCATCGATTCCTCCAGCGCGCGCAGACGCTCGCCGAACCGCCGTCCCACCTCGTATGGGCGCCCGAACCCGTCGCCCTTCCAGAACGGCGTCTGCGCCCCGGCGCGCTCCGTCGCCTTGACCAGCACGCGGTCGCGCTCAATCTTGACTATCTGCCACGCGAACGCCCCCAGCATAAACCGATCGCCTATCCTCGCCTCGAACACGAACTCCTCGTCCAACTCGCCCAGCCGCGCCGAGCCATCCTCCAGCCACACCGCGAACAACCCGCGATCCGGGATCGTAGAGGCCGCGCACGCCAGCATCCGCGTGTAGGTGTCGCCCTTGACTGTCTCGTGGATCGCGTCGTAGTACAGGCGCGGGCGAACCATCCGCATGTCGCCTCTCTCGTAATCGCCGCTCAGCATACGCAATGTATTCACCAGCGCGCCGCGCTCAAGCCTACGATACCCCCACGCGCCGCGCGACATCTCCAGCAGCTCATCCACCACCGCAGGTGAACTAGCGGAGTTCGACGCGCAGGACAGCATGTGCTGCGCTAGTACGTCCAGCGCGAGACGGACGGCGCGATCAGGCTCGACGCGCTGGGCCTGCATCTCCCGCACGGTCAACGCGGCGTCGAGCGTGTCCAGCGGCGTTCGGGCGAGCACGCGCATACGACTGACGCGCGTGGGCGAGTGACCCGCGCGGCCCAGCCGCTGCAATCCGCCGGCGACGGTCGGAGGCGCGCCGATCTGCACGACGAGATCTATCTCGCCCACATCGATGCCCAGTTCCATCGAGCCTGTGGCGCACAGACATTTCAGCGAGCCGGACTTCAGCATTCGTTCCGCTTCCAGCCGCCGCTCCTTGGCCAGGCTGCCGTGGTGAGTGCGCGCGAAGTTCGTCGGATTCTCCTCGCCGTCGTCAGCGGCCATGGTGCACAGCCCGGCAGCCATCTTCTCGGCGGGCGCGCGGCCGTTGACGAACACCAGCGTCGATGTGTTAGCGCACGCCGCGTGATAGGTCTCCCGTATCATCGCGGGCCAGACGGAGCCTGCGTCGCGCTCGACTTGCGGGGCTTCGACGGCGACGTCGGCGCGCTTGACGGCGTCGGGCCTCACGACAGCGCACGGTCTGGGCGAGCCGTCCGGAGCCGCGCCACACAGAAACGCCGCGCCTTCATCCGGCAGAGCGAGCGTGGCGGACAAGCCGATCCGCTGCGGCGGCCTCTCGCACAGCGCCGACAGCCGCTCCAGCGAAAGCGACAGACTCGCGCCGCGCTTGGTCGCCAGCAGTGCGTGCAGCTCGTCCACGATGACCGTGCGGCAGGTCGAGAGCATCCGCGAGCCGTTGACGCTGGTCAATAGCAGGAACAGGGACTCCGGGGTGGTGATCAATATATGCGGCGGGCGCTTGATCATCGCCGCGCGTTCGGATTGCGCGGTGTCGCCGTGGCGGATAGCGGCGCGTATACCGGGCAGCGGCCTGACGTCGCGATCATCGCGCGCTTGATCGAACTTGGCGCGTATGCCTTGCAGCGGCTTCTCCAGGTTCAGCGCGATGTCATTGCCCAGCGCCTTCAACGGCGTGATGTACAGCGTATCGACAGCGCTCGGCAGGTCGCCGCATTCAGCACGGCGAAACAGCGAATCCAGCCGAAGCAGGAACGCGGCCAGCGTCTTGCCCGTGCCTGTGGGCGCGATGATCAGCGCGTCACGGCCCTCGGCGAGAACGGGCCATCCCTGTGTCTGAGTCGGCGTCGGCCCGTCGAACGCGTCCCGAAACCATGACTGCGTATGATCATGAAATAATGATAACACACCCGCTGTTGAATCCATGCGCCACCTCCGATATAATAACGTGATCGAGGGGTTCATTCCGCGAGGCATGGGTTCTCCCGGCGAAAAAGGTGATCCCGCACCGTCGAACCCACGGTATAATACCCCGTGATCGTAATGCCTCTAAGTGTATTATGTCAATATTTCTTAAGGAGAGACGCTGATGATTGATACCGACCGCGACGCTGCATGGACACTGCTCAATGAATACAACCAGGACGCGTTTCATCTGCTGCATTCGCGGGTGATGGAGGGCGTGATGCGTTGGTACGCGAACGAACTGGGCTATGGCGATGAAGCGGATTTCTGGAGCAATGTCGGACTGCTGCACGACCTGGACTTTGAAAGGTTTCCGGAGCGACATTGCGAAGCGTGCCAACCCATACTGCGCGAGCGCGGCTACAGCGAGCGGCTGATACGCGCGGTGGCCAGCCATGGCTACGGCCTGACGGGCGCGGATACGCCTGCGCCGGAACATCAGATGGAGAAGGTTCTGTTCGCGTCGGACGAGCTGACCGGGCTGATAGGCGCGACCGCGCGGATGCGGCCCAGCAAGAGCGTATCCGACCTAGAGACCTCGTCTGTTATCAAGAAGTTCAAGACGCCGAAATTCGCCGCCGGATGCAGCCGCGACGTGATTAAGCAAGGCGCCGATATGCTGGGCTGGAGCCTGGAGACGTTGATTGACAAGACGATTCTGGCGATGAGGGATGCTGAGGATATATAGCTATTCGCCACGGAAAGTTAGCCGATAGCAGCATGGAATCTTTTCGATAGGGAATCTCCGGCAACGCTTCTAACGGCTCCACGCCGCGTCGCGGCCTTGACATTATGCGCGCACTCGCCTATCCTATTTGTTAATGAATTGCGGAGGTTGATACTATCATGCCCCACGAGCGTTTTCATTATAAATCATTAATCGAATTGAGACAGACGGCTGAACGCGAGTCGGCATGGCTGCCGTTCGACGACGACCTCAGCGCGCTGTCGCTGCCGTTGACCGTTCATAATCATTCGCTGCCAAACCGCATTGCTATACAACCAATGGAGGGTTCGGATAGCGCGCCCGACGGAGCTCCAGGGGAATTGACGTTCCGGCGGTACGAGCGTTTCGCGATGGGCGGAACGGCGCTGATCTGGTTCGAAGCCGTCGCGGTCGCCGACGAAGCCCGCGCTAATCCTCGGCAGCTGATACTGACCGAACACAACCTTGACGCGTACAAGCGTTTGATCGACAGCATACATGAAACGGGCTTACGCACCAACGGTTATGCGCCGCTGGTTGTTATACAATCAACCCATTCGGGCCGCTACTCCAAGCCGTACGGTTCGCCGCGTCCGCGCGTCGCCTACAACAACCCGTTGTTTGAGGATACGCCGCTGCCGCCGTCCGCCATTATCACGGACGACGAATTGCGGCAAGTTGAAACGGCGTATGGCACAACCGCCGCGCTTGCCGAGCGCGCGGGGTTCGACGGGGTGGATGTTAAGGCCTGTCATCGCTATCTGATAAACGAATTGCTGTCGGCATACAACCGTCCGGGCGCATATGGAGGCGACTTGGCTGGTCGCTCACGTTTTCTGTACAACGCGATGGAGTCCACCCGCGCCAGCGTCTCGAACGGCATGATACTAACCACGCGTATTAACGTATACGACGGATTCCCGTATCCATACGGTTTCGGCGTAAAGCCGGACGCCGATCCAGACGAGGCGTTGACGCCGGACTTATCGGAACCGTTAACGCTGATCGGCGGTCTGGTCGATAGGTTCAAACTGCCCATCATAGACATAACGATTGGCAACCCATATAAGAATCCGCATGTGAACCGCCCATATGACGCGGGCGGGTATGTGCCGGATGAACATCCGTTGGTTGGGTTGTCGCGAATGATGCAATGCGTATCAGCCGTGCAGAACGCGTTCCCGCGGCTGCCTGTTATCGGTTCCGCGTTCTCATACCCCAGACAGTTCGCGCCCAATCTGGCTGCCGGTATGATCGGCGGCCAACATTGTCATATGGCGGGGTTCGGGCGAATGGCGCTGGCGTATCCCGACTTCGCGAACGACATACTGCGCGGCGGCGGACTCAACGCCGGGAAGGTCTGTCTGACGTGCGGCCAGTGCGCCGGATTACTCAGACAGGGCAAGCCGTCCGGTTGTGTCATACGCGATCCTGAATATCGGAGGTCAAACGCGCAGTGAACGATACGCGGCAAAAAGTAGCGGTTGTGACCGGATCGACGCGCGGGATCGGCAGGGCGATAGCCGACGCGCTGTGGGACGATGGTTACATGGTTATATATAGCGGAACCGGCGCGTCTCGGCCCGGCGACCTGCCGGACGACCGTCCTTACCAACTGTGCGATGTAAGCGACGCCGAACAGCAAGACGCGCTTGTCCGGTATATACTCGCCCGATACAACCGTTTGGATGTGTTCGTCAGCAACGCGGGCGTCGCGCCATTAACGCGGCTGGACGCACTGGAAACAACCCCAGAGAGTTACGATCGGGTGATGAACGTTAATCTGCGCGGCGCGTTCTTCTTGGCGCAGCGCGTCGCCAACGAGATGATTGCGCTGCGGAAGACGCCGCTATCCGATTATTCGCCGCGCATGATATTTATAACTTCAATATCAGCCTACGCCGTTTCGATTAATCGCGCGGAATATTGCATATCGAAGGCTGGACTATCCATGGCGGCGCAGATATT
The DNA here is from genome assembly GCA_031266295.1 of Oscillospiraceae bacterium. GTDB lineage: Bacteria > Bacillota > Clostridia > Christensenellales > Aristaeellaceae > BNUH01. The sequence goes on from JAISBH010000142.1 coordinate 11,260, forward strand.
CGCCGCGCGCCTGGCCTGCGAAGGCGTTCCAGTGTTCGAGATCCGCCCCGGCGTGATCGCGACCGACATGACGCAGGGCGTTAAATCCAAGTACGAATCAATGATAGCGGATGGATTAACGCCAATCCCGCGTATGGGCGAGCCGTCGGATGTGGCGCGAATGGTGCGAGCCGCGTGCTCTGGATTGTTGGACTTCACAACCGGACAGGTATTGAACGCGGACGGCGGCTATCATGTCCGCAGGTTGTAGACATGCGGATATCTGAAGCTCAAACGGTTGTGATCGGCTCCGGCTGCGCGGGACTCAATGCCGCCGACTGGCTGCTCGACCTCGGATTGTCCGGCGTTATGCTCGTTACGGAATCAATGAACAACGGCACGTCCCGCAACGCTGGCAGCGACAAACAGACCTACTATAAGTTGTCGCTGTCGGGCGCGATAGGCGACTCGCCTGAGGCGATGTCGCGAGACATGATGTCGGAAGGCGTCAACGCCGACAACGCTTTAGCTGAAGCCTCATCCTCCGTTCAATCATTCTTCAAGCTGGTCAGTCTGGGAGTGCCGTTCCCTTGTAACAACTACGGGGAGTATGTAGGCTATCAAACCGACCATGACCCGCGTTCACGCGCGACGTCCGCGGGGCCGCTTACATCCCGGCTGATGACAGAGGCCCTTGAGGCGTCGGTACTCCGGAAGGGATTACGCATCCTCGACAACACATTGGCGTTCAAGATACTCGCGAACGAAGGTTGCGCGGCAGGCGTGCTCTGTTTGGATACAACAACTAACGAGCTTCATATGATCCGCTGCGCGCATATCATACTCGCGGTTGGCGGTCCGGCATACATCTATTCATCGTCGGTGTACCCGCTAGGGCATACGGGCATGACCGGCATGGCCCTGTCGGCGGGCGCGGCGTGTTCCAACCTGCAACAGTGGCAGTACGGCCTGGCGTCAAAGGATTTTCGGTGGAACGTATCGGGCAGTTACCAGCAGGCGCTTCCGCGCTACGTTTCAATCGACTGCACGGGCGACGGAGCGGGCGTCGATCGAGAGTTCCTGCTGGACGACCTTTCGCCGCGAGAGGCGCTGCGGCTGACATTCCTCAAAGGATATCAATGGCCGTTCGACACGCGTAAGGCGAAGGGTTCGTCGCTGATCGACCTGCTAACGCACCGTCAAACCCACGAATTCGGCCGCCATGTTTTCATGGATTTCACGCGTAATCCCACGGGCTGGACGGACGACCTATCGGCGCTGGATGATGAATCCCGCGCGTATCTTGAGAATTCCGGCGCGGTTCAGCGCACGCCGATCAAGCGGCTGGAGCATATGAATCAGCCCGCCGTCGAGCTGTACCGCGCGCACGGCATCGACCTGTATACAACCCCGCTGCGTGTCGAGGTGTGCGCCCAGCACTGCAACGGCGGCGTGAGCGTTGACAGTCATTGGCAAACAGCCATACGTGGTCTATACGCGGCGGGCGAAGCGGCGGGTACGTTCGGCGCGTATCGGCCAGGCGGATCGGCGCTCAATTCCACACAAGTAGGCTCTATGCGCGCCGCACAGCATATCGCCTTGAATCAACGAAGTGAACCCATATCGGCTGCTATTAAATCGCTTATCAATACCGTGTCAATACCCATATACCCCAATGCCGAAGGCATACTCGTCCAGCTGCAGTCCCGCATGAGCGCGGTCGGCGCGCACCTGCGGGATGTCGACGGGCTGCACGCGCTACGCGAAGACGCGAAAACATTGCGTCGCAGTGCAAAACATTACAATGTTAACGATCACGAACTCACAACCCGCAGTGATCTTGCGGCGCAGCTCAAACTAAACGACATGCTCATTACCCTTGACGCTGTAATTGACGCAATGCTGTTCGCCGCTGATTTCTATGGCAGCACGGGCGCGGGTTTGGTCGCCGACAGGTGCGGCGGTTATCTGCCTCACCGCGATGAACAGCCGAATTGCGTTATCGAGACCAAGCGCGCCGACGCTACTGAACCCGGTGAAACCCGCTTCGTTTCACGCGCCGTTCCCGCAAGGGCGTTTCCCCAGCGCGATCTATGGTTTGAGTCGGTGTGGAAAACATTCCGCCGCGAACATGGTATGTAGGATGTAATTGGTTCCAGCAATTCTATTTATTCCGTCCGCCCGCGCGCCTTCGATCGATGGGCGGCGGGTTTCGCTTGAGGTTCCTCGGCGTCAAACACTACCGAGGCGCGAGCGTCGCGCGCTTGCTGTACCAGCTTAGCCGCCATCTTTCGCGCCGCTTCACGGAATCGCTCCACCGAACCCCTTCCGGCGGCTATATCAGCGAGCGCTTTCTCCCACTTCCCAGTCAATTCAGGCTCCACAACGACTCCGGGCACCACTTCGATGAGCCGCACGCCTTTATCCGTCGCGACGATCGTCTTGTTGCGCCGGGTCGCGTAACCGACCTGTATCAGCCGCTCGATGATCGCCGCGCGCGTTGCGGGCGTGCCTAATCCCCCCGATCGCATCGCCTCGCGCAGCGCCTCGTCCTCGATTTCGCGTCCCGCGTGCTCCATCGCGGCCAGCAGGGTGGAGTCAGTCAGCGGCGCGGGCGGCTTGGTTTTGTCCTCTTTAACAACCACGCCGCGTACTGTGCGCGCGTCCCCGACCTTCAGCATGGGCAGAGTCTGTTCGCCGGGCGGATTTTCGTTACGTTTGTATATCGCTTTCCAACCGTTTTGGATGACGACGCGTCCAACGCTGGCAAACGCGCGCCCCTCGCTGATCGTCGTGACGCGCGTCTGTTCGTACACATGGCTGGGCGAGAAAGCCGCCGCCAGATTCTTGCAAATGATGCCGTATACCCCGCGCTCAGCCTGGGTGAGTTTGTCAAAACCTGTGGTTTTGCCGGTAGGTAACAGCGCGTGATGATCCGACACCTTCGACGCGTCGAATATCCTGTTGGATTTAGGCAGCGGTTTGGAAATGAGCGGCTCTACGAATGGCGAAAGCTCGCGAAAAGCCTCCACCGCGCCGCGCATCGCGCCAGGCAGCTTGCTCATCATGTCGTCCGTGAGGTGGCGGCTGTCCGTGCGAGGGTATGTGATTAGTTTATGCCTTTCATATAAAGATTGCGCGACCTCAAGCGTCTGCTTCGCCGTCAGTCCCAACAATCGATTGGCCTCGCGTTGGAGGCTGGTTAAGTCCAGCAGCTGAGGCGGCAGCTCCGTTTTCTTGGATTTATCCACGGATTCGACCCGCGCGGGTTTGCCGCGCACATCATCGGCGACGTCCTTTGCCTTTTGAGCGTCCCACACGCGCGGTTCCTTGGTCTCGGGGTCGACATAATTGCCGGTGTAATCGCCAAAGTCCGCAGTCACAATCCAGTATGGCTTGGGTACGAATGAGTCGATCGCTTTGCGCCGCCTCACCAACAGCGCGAGCGTCGGCGTTTGAACGCGGCCGATCGACAACAATACATTGTATCGCAGCGTGTACGCGCGGCTGCCGTTCATCCCGACGAGCCAATCCGCCTCTGCGCGACAGCGCGCGCTCTCATACAGCGGGTCGCAGCTCGCGCCGGGTCGCAGCCTCGCGAACCCTTCCTGGATCGCCTCGTCGGTCATGCTGGAGATCCACAACCTGTCGAACGGTTTGTGACAACCCGTCATTTTGTAGATATAGCGGAATATCAGTTCACCCTCGCGTCCAGCGTCCGTTGCGCATATAATGCGTTCGATCGACGGGCTGAGCATCCATTTTTTGACGATAGCATACTGCGATTTGGTTTTAGGTATTACCTTAAGCGGTATGGTTGTGGGTAATATGGGTAAATCAACATCCCGCCAGCGTTTCCACTGCGGGTTGATTTCATCCGGTTCCTGGAGCGTAACCAAATGGCCGACAGCCCACGTGACCGCGTAGCCGCTTCCTGTGACGCAACCCTCACCCGGCGTTCGAGCGGACAGCACGCGCGCCAGGTCGCGGGCGACGGAGGGTTTCTCCGCGATTACCAGCGTGCGTATGGCTGGGTCAGGCTTTGGCGAGGCGCTCCTTGATCGCTGTGAGGAACTCATCCGTCGATAGAACCTCCATCGGTGAGGCGCTGAGCGGCTGCAGGTCGCGCGTCGCCTGGCCGCTTTCGACTGTGTCGACGCACGCGCGTTCCAGCCGATTGGCAAAGTCAACCAGCGCCGCGCCGCCGTCCATCTCGCCCGACTTGCGAAGCGCGCCTGTCCAGGCGAAAATGGTGGCGATCGGGTTGGTGGAGGTCGTCTCGCCGGCCAGATGCTTGCGGTAGTGTCGCGTGACGGTGCCGTGTGCGGCCTCATATTCAAACTGCCCGTTCGGGCTGACCAGCACGCTGGTCATCATCGCCAGCGATCCGAACGCCGCCGACACCATGTCGCTCATCACGTCGCCGTCGTAGTTCTTGCACGCCCAGATGAACCCGCCCTCGGAACGCACGACCCGCGCGACAGCGTCGTCTATTAACATATAATAGTAATTAATCCCGGCGGTTTCGAACGCACCCTTGAATTCAACCTCAAATATCCGTTCAAACGTATCCTTGAAGTGGTGGTCGTACCGCTTGCTGATAGTGTCCTTGGCTGCGAACCACAAATCCTGGCCGCTGGACAGCGCGAACCTGAAGCAAGAGCGCGCGAACGCCTCGATTGACGCGTCCGTATTGTGAACGGCCTGCAGGATACCAGCGCCCTCGAATCTGTGGATAGGCAGAACCGTTTTGTTTCCTTCAGGATCGGTGAATGACAGCTCCGCCACTCCCGCGCCGGGCGCGCGCATCTCGACGCTTTTATAGATATCTCCATAAGCGTGACGCGCTATAATGATCGGCTTCCTCCATGTACGCACGGACGGGATGATGTTCCTGACCGTTATCGGAGCGCGGAATACGGTGCCGTCCAGTAGCGCACGCAGCGTCGCGTTCGGACTGGGCCACATCTGCTGCAGGTTATATTCTTCTACCCTTTGAGCGTTTGGGGTGATTGTGGCGCACTTTACCCCTACCCCAAGCCGCTTGACAGCGTCTGCGGCATTGTGGGTCACTGCGTCGCCTGTACGATCGCGCTCAGGCAAACCCAGGTCGAAGTACTCGGTGTTCAGTGCGATGAATGGGTAGAGCAGCGTGTCTTTTATCTTCCGCCACAGGATGCGGGTCATTTCATCGCCATCCATCTCGACGATCGGGCGACGCATTACGATACGATTATCATCACTCATTGGTTGTACCCTCGTTTGCACGGTTGTCGCGCATGTAATTCATCAGGCATCCGGCGGCGAGAGTGCGCCGCTCTGAGTCGTTTAGGCCCTCTAGTTTTAACGCGACGGTCTCCGGCGAGCTGCCGACGTTATTCTTCAACAGTAATCCGGCAAACGTCTCGCGACCATCGAGAACCCCCCCGCGAACGTCCGGCACGAACAGCCTGTCGCCGGGCTGCAGATTGAGCTTTGAGTCCCCGGCCAGCGTGAACGGCACAAGCCCCCAGTTAACGCAATTGCCCTTATAACGCTTGGTCGCGTAGGCTTCGCACAGGTTCGCGACGCCGCCCAGCACACGCTGACACGACGCGGCCTGCTCGCGCGCTGAACCGTCTCCGGGACGGCGCGCGAATACCGCCGAACCGAATTGGGTCGTCTTGAGCAGTGATTGAGCGGTATAGCCGGGATCACGTTCCGCTACCTTCCGCAGCGTTTCCAGCAGATTCAGCGATTTCACGCCGGATACGCGTTCACGCTCGACGGCCTGGATAGCCTTAGCGCGCCCGACGTACTGAGGTTCGCGGCGCGAGAGTGTGAATTCCGCCAGCCGCAACGGATTTGAACGATAGCTGGATGTTTCTCCCGACGGGATAAGCTCGTCGGTCGTGGTGACGCCGTCCATTATCACTGCGGCGAACTCGATCAATAGGTGCTCGCCCAGCGGTGGTATCGACGGCCAGTCGCGAATATTGGGACCGTATTGCAGCTGCGCGTCCGGCTGCGGCCTGCCCCAGCCATTGTACACCCGACGGTCGTATATGGCGCCATCCCATTCGTCTTCCAGCGCGTCGAGCAGCGCCAGTTCCATGTCGAGCGGGTAGAGCGTGTCGGTCGCTGGGGTCAAGCGTCCGCCGTTGCGTGCGGTCATAGCGATTGAGCGGGCGTCCATCAACGCCACGCATGATAATTGTCCATCGTTAGGCTGTGAACCCTCGCGATTGGGGAAATTCCGCGTCGTGTGCCGGATCGAGAACGCGCCGTGCGCTGGGACGTCGCCCGCCCCGAAACACGGCCCGCAGAAACAAGGCTTGATGATTGCGCCCGCAGCGGTCAATTTAGCCAGCGCGCCGACCTTATCCAGCGCCAGCGCTATCTGCACGCTGGCTGGATACACCGACAGGCTGAACACGCCGTCGCCAATCGAGCCGGCCGAGAGTATCGACGCGGCGGAGACAAGGTTGGACGTCAGTCCGCCCGCGCACCCCGCGATGATTCCCTGATCCACCCAGAATGAACCTTGTCTCAGTTTGGACTGCAGATCCAGCGAGACTTGACCGTCGGTCAGCGACAGCGCCTCTTCCTCGACCTTCTTGAGGTAATCCGTTGGATTACCCAGGAACGCGTCGATCGTGACCGCGTTGGACGGATGGAACGGCAGCGCGATCATCGGTTCGATTGTGTCCAAGTCGATCTCAATCAACGCGTCGTAGCGCGCGCCTTCGCCGGGATGGATCTCGCGGTACGCGTCGGTGCGGCCGCGTTTAGATAGGTATTTATGTACGGCTGCGTCCGTTTCCCAGATACTGGACAGGCATGCGGTTTCGGTGGTCATAACGTCCAGCGCGATCCGGTCGTCCATCGAAAGCGACTCTATACCGGGTCCCGCGAACTCCAGTATTTTGTTGCGCACCGCGCCCTGCGTGTAGACCTGCGCGCACAGAGCGAGTGCAACGTCCATCGGTCCAACGCCTGCACGCAGCGTGCCGGTCAGGTAAACCAGCGCCACGGGCGCGTCGGGCATGTCATATGGTACGCTCAACAGCTGTTTGACCAGCTCGCCGCCGCCCTCGCCAATCCCCAGGCAGCCGAACGGCCCGAACCGCGTGTGGCTGTCCGAACCGAGTATCATCTTGCCGCCGCCCGCGAGCGTCTCCCTCGCGTACTGGTGGATGACGGCCATGTTCGGCGGTACGTAAATGCCGCCGTACTTGCGCGCGGCGGACAGGCCGAAGCGGTGGTCGTCCTCGTTGATCGTACCGCCGACCGCGCATAGGCTGTTGTGGCAGTTGGTCAGCGCGTATGGTACAGGGAATCGCTCCAGTCCGCTGGCGCGCGCCGTCTGCAGTATCCCGACATACGTGATGTCGTGGGAGATGAGGCTGTCGAATTTGACGCGGCTGCCGCCGTGCGCAGCCAGCACCGCCTCAGTCATCGTGCCCGACGAATCCTGCCGCTGCCGCCATGGCCCGAGCAGGACAGGTCTGCCGCCCATCAGAGCGCAAGGCTTGTTTATTACGCGAATCATGAAGCCTCCTAGGGTCTGTTCGAAAAAGATCGTGGTGGGGATCGGGGTGAATTTTTCGTCCCCACAAGGAGCGTGGAGGGAGGCGGACTGGAGGTCCGCTGACCGGAACAGCGACGCAGAGGGGGCGGAAAAGGCACTCCGAGACCCACGCGAGATTTTTCGAACAGACCCTACCGGGTAAATGCCTCCCACGGCATGTCGTCCGCGCCGACCGGGCTTGCGCCGCTGCCCAATTCGTTGACCAGCAGCGTCAGCGTATGCGTATACCCCTGTTCGATGTGCATCAGTTTATCGGGCGAGTTGAACGCCAATGTGGAGTAACGCGCGCCGTCCGGCCCAAACGCTTCCGCGATACCGTACCACAGCTTGCCAGAACCCACGCGCACCGTATAATCCCCCGGCGCGATGCCGATCGTCGTTTCGCCGGAACCGGGCAGGAACAGCGACGCCGCCGTTGTGCCGTCCGGCGCGTATATCTTGACCAAAGCAGCCGTGTCCTCGGGATGCTCGGAGATAACCTTTAACTCGGCCAGATTGCTGCGGTGCGCGCTCGAACGCTCCAGCGCCCCGGAGGACGGCCACGGCTGAACGCACGCCGCCGCCCGCGCCGCGCTATCCTCAAACGCGCCCAGCGAGGTATAAAGCCTGTATGCCGAATAGTATTCCTGATTCTGGAACAATCGATCCGCGCGAAGCGTGTCGATTCGTTCCAGCGACGCGTCGGGAAACAACGCGCGCGCGGCGTCCGCGTCGCGGCTGGCCATCATCGCGAATACCATAGCGTCGAACGCCTGGCGGTCGAGCGCCTCTCCCGCAGGTTCGCCTAGTACGGATTGGTATGTCGACTGATACGCCGCGATAGTCTGAGAGCCTATCTGGCCGTCAGCCTTTATCTCCGCGCCAAGGTCGATCAGCATTGCCTGAAACGCCTTCGCGTTTTTACCCGACGCGCCTCGAGCGATTGTCTTACCGCCGGTGAGATACGCGTAAAGGTTGTTTAGCGAGTCGTTCGCCAGGTATTGCAGCGCGCCCTCGACGCCCTGTTTGGTTTGTTCGGTCGGAGCGGTGGGTTTTTCGGTCGGCTGGGGAGCGGCGGTCGACTCCGGCGCAGCTGACGGTTGTGGGCTGTGCGATGGCGCCGGTTCAGTTAGCGCTGTATAATCCAGCAGCGCCGCGCTGAACGCTTCGGCGCGCGGAGACTCGCCGGGTAACGGCAGTTTTTTCCAAATGATGGTCGTCCCCTCCGCGAACTGGGATACGTCTATCGACTCGCCATACTCGGACGAC
>JAISBH010000150.1 GCA_031266295.1 Oscillospiraceae bacterium
ACTATACTTCATTGGCTGACCTGGACGAATCGCTCGCGAACATCGACCTGAAAGCGCTGGTTGAAACGCTAATCGGCGACGCGCCCGAGACAGTCATCGTGACGACGCCAAAATTCTACGCCGCGTTCGATTCAGTCATAAATGAGGAGAACATGCCCCTCATCCGCGACTGGATGCTCGTTCACTCGATACGCAGCCTCGCCGAGTATTGCTCAAGCGACGCTATCGCGATACTTGGCGCGTTCAGCAATCTGCTTACCGGCCAAACCGAGCCGATCCCGCCGAATGTTACCGCGTTCGCGGCGGTGCGCAGCCTGTATTCCGAGGTAGTCGGCCTGTACTACGGTGAAAAATACTTTGGGCCTGAAGCGAAAGCCGATGTCACCGCCATGGTTGAGCAGATGATCGAGACTTACCGCGAGCGCCTCACGGCCAACACGTGGCTTAGCGAGGAGACGAGGATTAAGGCGCTGCGCAAGCTTGACACAATGGCGCTGCAAATCGGCTATCCGGACAAGATCGACCCGCTATATGACGAATTGCTGATCGATTCAGCGGCGGAGGGCGGCACTTACGCGGGCAATCTGCTGCGGATACAGCGCCTGGCAATACAGGATATGATGGATCGTTTCTATGAGGAGTCCGACCGCGACCTGTGGATAATATCGGCCGACACGGTCAACGCGATGTACAACCCGCAGATGAACTCAATCGTGTTCCCCTCCGCGATACTGCAGGCGCCGTTTTACAGCCTCAGCCAGAGCGAGAGCATGAATTACGGCGGCATAGGCGCGGTCATTGCGCACGAGATTTCGCACGCGTTTGATCCCAACGGAGCGAAGTTCGACGAAAACGGCGCAATGACGGACTGGTGGCTGCCCGAGGATTACGCGAAATTCGAGGAGCTGTCGCAGCGCATGGTCGAGGTGTTCGATGGTCTGCCGTACAAGGAATTCACAGTCAACGGAACGCTGACGTTAGGCGAGAACGTCGCCGACGCAGGCGGGCTGGGCTGCGCTCTCCAGGTCGTCCAATCCCTGCCGGAGCCGGATCTGCAAGCGTTCTTCATCAACTGGGCGACGATCTGGAGGCAAAAGACATACGACCAGGTCGAGGGCATTCTGATCACCATCGACACCCACGCCCCGAACAAGATCCGCGCGAATCTCCAGCCCGCCATGCTGGACGCGTTCTATGAAGCGTTCGATATCATCGAGGGCGATCCGATGTACCGTGCGCCGGAGGACCGGGTAGCCATCTGGTGAGCAACACCAATCCCGGCGGCAGCACAGGCTCGGCGTCACGGCTGGGCCTGTGCTTTTGTATACCGTGCCAAATCCACCGCCGTCAGTCAAGACGCAGGTAATCCGCCTTGATAAACCCGCGGAACTGTCTGCCGCCGCTCACGCCGCTCACATAAACCCACGTCACGCCGTTGTTGACGTACCTCGCGAGGCACGACACCCTAGCGCCCGATCCCAGCGACGTAAGCGTGGCCTGTTTGCCCATCGGGTCGTCGGTCACACTGCACCGTTGGGTCGTCGTCGCGCTGGCGCGGCCCCAGTTTGACTCGATCAACGGCGAGGCCGATCCGTTTATGAATATATCGTTCGAGTCGATATACCCAATACGATTCCCGCCCGCCGTCAGCGTATACGCGATCAGCGCGAACCGCGTGCCATCCTGACTGTTCCAGTCGGAGTAACCGTAGATGTAGAATGTCGAATCCAGGCCGACGGCGGCCCGGCCATCAGCGCCGCGCAGTGCGTATGAACTGGGCGCGCTGTATACCGGCACGGACAGCCCGTTCGTCACAGGATAGCCGACCCTCCGATTTGACGGAAAGCTGGGCAGGCTCGTGAACGATCCCGAACCGGAACTGGAGCCGGAACCGCTCGATCCGCCAGCGCTCCCGCCGCCTATCGCCTCGCTGACATAGCTGCCCGACACATATCCTATCACGCCGCCGTACTGAATATGATACCAACTGCCAGCGACGCCCAGCACCTTGAGCGCCCTGCCGTTGCGCGCAGTGCCGACAATACGCGCGGATGTGTTGTTTTTTTCGCGTATGTTCACACTGGACGAGGTTACGTACACCGTCGGCGACGCCGACGGAACCGTGCCTTCGCCCCCGTACCTCAAATAGGCGCTTTGCATGTAACCGACCGTTGCGCCGATCCGCACCTGCCACCATTGAGTGCCGTACGCGTTGTCCTGCAGTACATCGACGACGACGCCGTTGTAATACCGACCCAGTGACGCTGCGCTTGAGCTAGGCGAAGCGCGCAGATTCAGCCGATCGGATGGATTGGGATTGTTCACGACGGCTGGACGATACGCGTAAGAAGCGCCCGCAACGCCGGGCGCAAACGCCGCCGCCATCATCAAGACAGCCATGAGAACCGCGAGCGAGCGATACAACCTAGGGTTCATCTAACCACCTCCGCAAGTTACGCATTCCGATTACGCAACGTATTGTTGTTACAACCATCTAACGGATGTGGGCACGATATTCATCCCGCGTTTTTCCAGAATTTGAAAATTATTCTGCTGACGGCATATATGAGGGGATTGAAAGCGCCCGCGCGATCATACAATATCGACGGGGTGATCATATTGCAGTATGGAAGAATTAAGCCCAAGGCGCGCCGACGCGCAAGCGTCGGGATGCCGTACCACTCGCGCGACGCGAGGAATGCCGCGCGCGTCTGCCCTGTGCGCATATCATATCGCAACAGCCGCACCGGTACGTACCTTACCATACTCGGTCTGATCACGCTGTTCCTGTTCGCGCCGATATGGGTATGGGTAATCGTAATCGGCGTGGCGCTGATATTGACCGGGTTTCACTTGATGGGCAAGGAATAACGACGCGCGGCTTGCGCGGGCGGAATTACGAGGAGGGGATGCAATGAAGGTGAGAATGGTATGTGTGCGCGCACCGAGGATTTTTAGGGGATTGTTGAAGATGTTTGTAAAGAAGGCATAGAGAACGAACCCCTTCTGCCTCTGTGGCGTAGAGAATGAATCCCCTCTGTCGCTGGATGACAGAGGGGATTTATATATCAAATCATCACCATTGAGTCGCCAAACGAATAGAATCTATAACCTTCCCTGACGGCGACGCTGTACGCATCCAGCACCGCCTCGCGCGACCAGAACGCGCTGACCAGCATCAGCAGCGTGGACTTGGGCAGATGAAAGTTGGTGACTATAACATCCGCTACTTGATAACTATAGCCAGGGTATATATATATGCTCGTCCAGCCTGACGACGGCGCGATACGTCCGTCCTTCGCGGCTGACTCTACCACGCGAACCGACGTCGTGCCAACGCATACCACGCGACGCCCCGCTTCCCTCGCGTCGTTGATCAACCTTGCCGCGTCCTGCGTAACCTCATAATACTCGGAGTGCATCTCGTGCGACTCCACTTCCCCTGAGTGCACGGGGCGGAACGTGCTAAGCCCCACGTGCAGCAGCACCCTCGCCACGCTTACGCCCTTATCCTGTATATGCCGCAGCAGCTCGCTCGTGAAGTGCAACCCGGCGGTCGGCGCCGCCGCCGAACCAGCCCTGACCGCGTATACGGTCTGATACCGCTCCGGATCGGCCAGCTTCTCGCGGATGTACGGCGGCAGCGGCATCTCGCCTAGTTTGTCCAGCAGTTGCTCGAACGTGCCTGACGCGTCGTCCCAGCCGAATTCGACCATCCTCGCGTTACCCGGCGTGCGATCCTGTATAACCGCGCGCAGCAGACCGCCGCCAAACTCAGCGCGCGCACCCTCTCTCAGACGCGCGCCGGGACGGACGAGCGCCTCCCAGCGCGTGAGCGAGAGACGCTTCAGCAGCAGCAACTCAACCGCGCCGCCCGTGTCCGACTTATGACCTAGCAGGCGCGCGGGCAACACTCGCGAGTCATTGACGACCAGCACGTCGCCCGGCGACAGATAGTCCGGCAGGTTGCGGAAACGGCGATGCTCAATGATCCCTGTATCGCGATGGCAGACCATCAGCCGACTAGAGTCTCGTGGCTCGGCGGGGGTCTGCGCGATACAGCCGGGCGGCAGGTCATAATTGAAATCGTCGGTGCGCATGGCACTCCTATAACTGCAGGCTTAATTGTTCTCCCGCATTTTCGTCCGGCTTTTCGTTCGGTTCACTGCCGATCTCGCCGCCGGGGTGTGACAGACCGATATGCTTGTAGGCGGCGGGCAGCGCGATACGGCCTCTCGGGGTGCGCGCAACGAAACCCATCTGCATCAGGAATGGTTCATACACATCCTCGATCGTGCCGGGATCCTCGCCTGTCGCGGCGGCCAGCGTATCCAGGCCGACTGGCCCGCCGCTGAACTTCTTGATCATAGCCTCCAGCATTGCGCGGTCGACGCGATCCAGCCCTAGCTCGTCGATGGCCTGGAGCGATAGCGCGTCCTGGGCGATGGGTTGGGTGATGATGCCTCTAGCAACCACCTGAGCATAGTCGCGAACTCGGCGCAGCAAACGGTTCGCGATGCGCGGCGTACCGCGGCTGCGGCGCGCGATTTCAGCGACGCCATCCGGTTCGGCGCGCACATCCAGAGCCTTTGCCGCGTTGGTCAGGATCGTGCATAGCTCGTCGTGGGTGTACAGCTCCAGGCGAAAGAGTATGCCGAATCTGTCGCGCAGAGGCGCGGTAAGCAGGCCCGCGCGAGTGGTCGCGCCGACCAATGTGAACCTGGGCAGGTCGAGGCGGATCGACTTCGCGCTGGGACCCTTGCCGATCATGATATCCAGCCCGAAATCCTCCATCGCGGGGTAGAGCACCTCCTCGACGACGCGGGGCATACGATGGATCTCGTCGATGAACAGTACGTCCCCTACGGATAGATTGGTCAGGATCGACGCCAGGTCGCCCGGTCGCTCTATCGCAGGCCCGGATGTGACGCGAATATTGCGGCCCATCTCCGCCGCGATAATGTTCGCCAGCGTGGTCTTGCCCAGTCCTGGCGGTCCATACAGCAGTATGTGGTCCAGCGGATCGCGCCGACACAGCGCCGCCTGCAGGTATATGGACAGACTGGCCTTGATGGGCTCCTGCCCGATATAGTTTTTCAGCGTGCGAGGGCGGATCGAGCGTTCTACATCGACGTCCTCGTCACGCGGCTTCGCGGTCATTAGCCTATCGTTTTTCTCCAGTTCTTTTCCGAATGCGTCCGGCATTTGGCGTCCCCCTATCCGGTTGCTATATCCATTATATTATATCTATTATGTTTTATCTAAGATATCATATCATTTAGGCGTTTGCACGCTTTAGCGCGCGTCGAATCAGTTCGTCGGGCTTAATATTGAGCGAGTCTGCGCCGTCGCTCGCCCGCGCCACTGCTCGCTGCGCCTCGGAGGCGGTGTAGCCCAGCGACACAAGACCCTCAATGGCCTCGCGTTCGGCACTCTGTCCCGTGTAGGCTGATATAGAGTCCGTCTCGCCTCCGCCATTGTCCATCGGCACAAGCTTATCTTTGAGATCCAGTATCACGCGCTGGGCGGTCTTCTTGCCCACCCCGGGTGCGCGGGATATCGCCGCCGCGTCGGACAGCGCGATCGCGCGGTTCAGCTCCGTGACGCTCATGGTTGAGAGCACCGCCAGCGCGGTGCGCGAGCCTATCCCGCTGACGGTGCGCAGCATGTCGAACATCGCGCGTTCCTCCGCCGCCATGAATCCATACAGCTCCATACCGTCCTCGCGCACGATCATTCGGGTATGGATGCGTGTGGCCACGCCCTCTCCAGGCGCGGTCGACAGCGTCTGAGTGGAGCAACTCAACTGAAAGCCTACGCCGCCGACATTGATCACAATATCGCCCGGCGCACGCTTCTCGACCACTATACCCTCCAGGAAGACAATCATAGCTCTACCGCCTATATACATTATATGCAGCGGGAATACATACGCTACACATTATTTGATCCTGAACTCGTCGGCCGACCTCAGCGTGTGCGCGTGAGCGATGGCGACAGCCAGCGCATCCGCCGCGTCGTCGGGTTTGGGCAGTTCATCCAGGTTCAACAGCACGCGCACCATCCACTGCATCTGGGATTTGTCGGCCTTGCCGTATCCGGTGATAGCCTGTTTTACCTGCATGGGGGTATACTCGAACAGCTGGGTGGTGAACCGCGCCGCCGCGACCAGCGACACGCCTCGCGCCGCGCCGACTGCCATCGCGGTCGTAACGTTCTTGCTGAAGAACAGTTCCTCGAACGCTATTGCGTCGGGCGTATATATGCGGATAAGTTCCGCGACGCTGTCGAACAGCAGGTTCAGTCGCGTGGGCATGGTCTGATCCGGCTTGGTGATCAGCGCGCCATAGCCGCGCATGTGGTGGTGGTTGCCATCAGTGCCGATAACGCCCCAACCCAT
>JAISBH010000159.1 GCA_031266295.1 Oscillospiraceae bacterium
TTATCGGGATCATAGCCCAGGTTCTCGCGCTTGATCAATGCCTCCACGGCCAGGAAGATCAGCACGCGCTTCGCCGCGTCCGCGCGGTGATACTCCATAACCTCTTCGCGCTCCAAGAAGGTATTCACCAGCGACTCGACCTGATCGGGCTTGCTGCCCACCAACTGATACGCTTGGCGCTGCAGTCCTCGGCGCGCCTCGCGCTCGATCATAATATCCGGCACCTCGGTGACAGTACACTCGGTCAGCGCGTCCAGCAAGTCGCTCTCATACTGATAGTCGGCGCGCTGCTTAGCAGATTTCTCCAGTTTGGCGCGCAAGTCCGCCTTGTACTCGTCCAGGGTGTCGAATTCCGACACATCCTTGGCGAACTCGTCGTCCATATCGGGCAGCTCGCGCGTGTGGATCGAATGCACTTTTATATGAAACACGGCTTTCTTGCCGTGCAAGCCTTCCTGGAAATAATCGTCCGGGAAGGTGATATCAATATCGCGTTCTTCGCCGGGATTCATGCCGATCATCTGCTCCTCGAATCCCGCGACAAACGCGCCCGATCCGATAGTCAACTGCTCCTTCTCAGCCGTGCCGCCTTCAAACGCCTCGCCGTCGATCGTGCCCTTGTAGTCGAACGTAACCACGTCGTCATCCTGGATGGCGCGATCCTCGACCTCGCTGACGCGCGCGTTCTGCTCGCGCACACGCTCGACCTCCTGATCGACGGCATCGTCGTCCACCGCGTCGTCCATCCTCTCGGCGGATATGCCGGTCAGATCGCCGACCGTGACGTCGGGGTATACGGTGACCTGGACAGTCATCTCAAGGGGCTGGCCAGGTTCCGCCTTATCCAAGTTAATCTGTGGATCATCCACCGGGTTCAGTTGATGCTCAATGACCGTGCGTCCGTACGCGTCCGGGAACAAGCTGTCGATGGCGTCCTGGAAAAAGGCCTTGGGGCCATAAATGCTCTCTACCAATTTGCGTGGGGCCTTGCCCCGGCGGAAGCCCGGCATGTTGATGTGCCCGCGCTGCTTGAGGTACGCCTGCGGCACGGCGGCCTCAAACGCCTCGGTGTCCACCTCGATGTGGATCTTTACCTGGGCTGGGGATAACCGTTCTACCGTGGAAATCATGCTGCTTCTCCTTTTGGGATTGGGAGCTATGCCCCCATCGCCCCCGAATTAGTTGGGGCTGCGCCCCAAACCCCGACGGACATCGCTGGGTAGTATAGCACACGCCGTCCCGCCTTTCAAGCATATGCGGCGCGGACAAACGTATGAGTTCTAGGGTCTGTTCGAAAAATCTCGCAGGGGTCTTGGGGCGTCTTTTCCGTCCCCACTTCGTCGCTGTTCCGGTCAGAGGACCTCCAGTCCGCCTCCCTACACGCTCCTTGTGGGGACGAAAAATCCACCCCAATCCCCACTGCGATCTTTTTCGAGCAGACCCTAACTCGTCGGCTGCGTATGCCGCGCCGTCAACAGACAGCGGCGCGGCCGATTTCAAAAAAAGGTTATAGAAAGGCTATTTGACGCGCTGTCTGGATATGATACAATACAAGATATACAGACGATGAGCATTAACGCCAGTGCAGCGGAAGGGGGTCCTACCCGCGTGAAGCGGTGCGCGCGCCATTCAGCCATCTGCTTTGTACTGGCTTTATATTTATTATGCATACTGGTTGTTAATTGCCCGGTGCGGGCCGAAGAGACTGGCGAGGTACCGTCGCCGACGCTCGCGCCCGGCGCCGTCGCGTATGACTCTGCGCACCCGGAGAACCTGCTGCAGGAGCAGCTCGCAGCGCAGGCGTTTATACTGATGGAGGCCTCCACCGGCGACATATTGATGCAGTACAACGCCGACGAGATGATGAACCCCGCCAGCACCACAAAGATAATGACCGCGCTTCTCGCTCTGGAATACGCGCGCAACGCCTTCGACGATATCGACGAGGGTCTGGCTCAAGTGATCACGGCCAGCGAGAGCGTCACCCAACTGGCCGACGACGGTTCGATGATCGGTCTAAGAGATGGAGAGCGGATAACGCTCAAGGACGCGCTGTATGGCATGATGCTGCACTCTGGCAACGACGCCGCCGTGGCCGTAGCGGAGTTCATCGGCGGAAGCGAGGCGGCGTTCATTGATCAGATGAATCAGGCGGCGGCGCTGCTAGGCATGACGGACACCCATTTCTCCAACCCTCACGGCCTGTACGCGCCCGATCACTACACCACCGCGCGCGATCTGGCGCTTGCCACCCGCACCGCACTGAACAACCCCATGTTCAAGAAAATAGTATCCACCTTGCGATACACGATACCTCAAAGCAACGTCCGCGCCTCGTACAATATGCAAAACTCGAACGCCATGATCAACCCCGACAGCCCCTACTACATGTCCGACGTCATCGGCGTCAAGACGGGCACGATGAGCCAGTCGGCGTACTGTTTCGTCGCGGCGGCTCAGCGCAAGGGCGTCACGCTGATATCGGTCGTGCTGTACTCGGGCATGTATTACCGCTGGTGGGATACGCGCAA
The DNA here is from genome assembly GCA_031266295.1 of Oscillospiraceae bacterium. Classification (GTDB taxonomy): domain Bacteria; phylum Bacillota; class Clostridia; order Christensenellales; family Aristaeellaceae; genus BNUH01. Next base: position 2,532 of record JAISBH010000159.1, read on the forward strand.
GCTGCTAGAGTACGGCTTCAGCCAATACGACTCGGTCACGCCGGAGGAGATATACGCCAAAGCGCCCATCGACGTCCGCACGATCGGATTTTCCATCGACGATCCCAATCGGGGCGAGTTGACTCTAGACGTCCGCGCGCAGAATCCGTTAAGCGACGTACGCATCACCGGGCCTATTGCCGACGTCCAGCTCTACAGCGAGCAATATCGATCCTACACCACAATCCAGATAACCAGCGACCTGCGCGCGCCCATCAAAAAGGGCGACGTGCTAGGTATGTTGACATTTTACACCCCCGACGGTGACGCGCCGCGCTACGACCTGATCGCGTCCCGCGACGTGGGGGCGAGAGAAAGCGCGCCGCTTACAATCGAACAGATCGCCGAGATGGCGCGCGTCGGCGAATTCATAATGATCTCATGGGAGTGGCTCGCACCGCCCGCCGCGATAGCCGTTGCCGCGCTGTTCGCGCTGAGGGCGCTGTTCAAACGAATAAGAGCGAAACGACGCGACGCGCGGCAGATCCCCAAACCCAAACGGCGAACGTATCAGTGAGCGATGTACGTATACACCGCGCACTCCAGCCGTCCATTGTAAACGCGCGGCTTGCGGTCAGCACGCGCGCCGAACACGCGTTCGAATCCTGGATGGGCGCTAATCACAGTCATAGACCAACCAGGATGGCGCTTACGCAATTCGTACAGGACACGTATAGCCTGTTCAGCCTCTTTCTCGCCGCCTAGACGCACGCCGTACGGCGGGTTGCAGATGAACGCACCGGAATGTTCGGGCATGTTCACTTCGGACGCGTCTCGGTTAAAGAAGGATACATAGTCGGTCAGGTTGGCTTGACGCGCGTGGCGGCGGGCCAGATCAAGTGCGGCAGCGTCGGAGTCGCCGCCTGATATGGACGGCTGACGATCGGAATCGTTGCGGTCGAAGGAGCGGTTGTTGAATCGCGCGTCGGCTTCCATCCGCGCTTGGGCATAGGCTTCCGTCCAACCCGGCCATGATTCGGACGCGAACGAGCGCGCCAATCCAGGCGCGCGGCGCTGATCGATCAGCGCGGCCTCAATAGGGATCGTGCCTGTGCCGCACATCGGGTCGTGCAACGCCAATCCCGGTCTCCAGTCGGAGAGTTGGACGATAGCGGCGGCAAGCGTCTCCCGCAGCGGGGCCTCGCCGTTCCACGTGCGGTAGCCTCGGCGATTGAGCGCGTCGCCGGTTGTGTCGAGGGTGACAGTCGCTTCGTCGCCGCGAATGGATATTTCAACGGGGAATGTCGCTCCGGTCTCGGGTATCACAGCGGCGCGCTGGCGCAATTTATCCACGATGGCCTTCTTAACAATAGCTTGGCAGTCCGACACGCTCATCAGCTGCGCGCGAACGCACTTGCCCGATACGGGTATGCGCGCGTCCTTCGGCAGCAGCGACAACCATGGCAGCGCCTTAGTCCCCTCAAACAGTTGATCGAAAGTACGCGCGCCGAACCGCCCGACCACCATCCGCACACGGTCGGCGCAGCGCAGGTTGATATTCGCGCGCGCGGCGTCGGTGTAATCGCCGCTAAACGACGCGCCGCCGTTAAACGCGCCGACATTCTTCATCCCTAATCCGCGCAATTCGCGCGCGGCTATTCCTTCCAGCCCGAATGACGCGGATGCAATAAACTCCACCATGAATCCTCCCTAATAACTGAACGAGTGAATTCTTAAGAATCGACAAATTCTTCGAGTTGACACGGCTTGTTCGCTGTGTTAACTTTAATATGATTATTCCTATATCTGTTTGTTATGCGGGGTGAACGGTCATGACCACGCGCGGCGCCGAGGCCAGCAGGCGCATAGATCCGCAACCGCGACGCAACGGCGCAAACCGCGCGCGCTACCGCGACGAGGCTTATTCGCCGCGCAGCGCGAAACCCACGCCCGTCCGGCAGCGATCATCCGCATCGCCCGTCGAATCGGCGCAAACCCGCTATTCCAAGCCGCGCCAAGACCCATACCGTCAACCCAACCGCGTTCCCAGCCGAACCGCGGCGAACGCCCGCGCGCCGCTGCCAAAGAACACGCAATCCGTCCGCACTACCACTTACTCGCGCTCATCGGCCGCAAAGAAGCCTAAGCCTAGCCGGAGCCGACAAACATACAATCCATATCCGGCGAAACCGGCGCGGCAGCGTCCCACGACGAGAGTCGTGCCGCCAAGCCATCCCACCTCGAGACTTAACCCAGGCCCGCCGCGAGGCGCAGTGCTGGCGCTGATCTCAAGCATCGCGGCACTGATCGCCATGTTCCTGATATCCAACATGATCGGCAAGAACGCCGCCAACCAATCCTATGTCGGCGCGACGGCCGCTCCGGCTGCTATCGCTCAGGCTACCGCCGTGCCTGCAGTTACGGTCGAACCCACGTCCGCGCCTCTATTCGTTTATCGCACGCAGCCGGAGTCGACGCCGTATGTGTCAGAGGAATTGATACAGACAATCCAATCGATTCAGACGGAAAAGAACGAGCCAACGATCCCGCCAAAACAGGAAGAGGACGTCCCGCCCGAGGGACATCAGGAGGAGATAGCCGTCGCGCCGCCTGAGACATACGTGACGATCTCCGACGAACCGGTTTTTGACGAGTCGGGCCGCGCGGGCAAGCCTGGCGACCCGGTCGCGATACCGCTGCTGGTGAACGGAGCGAACCGTCTTTCTCCTGAATGGAATCCGGACGACATGGTCTACCTCAATGAATACTGTCCAGCGGACGTCGTCAGGATCAAGGGGATGGACATCCAAGGCAGCCAGACCGCAGTAGACGCACTATTGGAGATGTTCCGCGACGCGATAGCGCAGGGGCAGTCGAACTGGCAGGTCAGCGCGGGGTATCGATCATACAACTACCAGCAAAGCCTGCTCAACACGCGCGTGTCGGAGTACATGAAAAACAATGGGATGTCGCGAGCAAACGCGACGTCAGCAGCGCTGCAGTACGTGGCCGCGCCGGGTGCGAGCGAACATCACACGGGCCTGGCGTTCGACATAACAATCCCAGGGTGGACGTTCGAGGCGACGGAGCAATGCGCGTGGCTGGCGAAGCATTGCTGGGAATACGGGTTCATCGTGCGTTACACGAAGGACAAGGTGAAGATAACGGGCATAGAGGCGGAGCCGTGGCACATCCGCTATGTCGGCAAGGAACACGCAAAAGCAATGGCGGACGCTGGGTTGTGTCTGGAGGAATATGTCGAACTGCTGATATCGCAGCGCGCGGCGCAATGATCACCCTTTGTCCAGCACCACAGCAACCATGTCTTCAACGTCCAACCGCCGGATAGCCTCTGTCCCCAGGTCTTTATACGCGACCAGCGCGCATCTCTTCACACACCGCGCGATTAGCGCTGCAGCGCCGCCGACTACGCCAAAGTAAATCGCGCCATACTCGCGCATCGCGCCGCGCACAGCGTCGGAACGTTCGCCCTTGCCGATCATCCCACGCAAGCCGGCCTTAATCAGTTGAGGCGTGTACGCGTCCATCCGCGCGCTGGTTGTCGGGCCGCATGGCCCGACGACATGACCGGGCTTTGCTGGCGCGGGCCCTGCGTAGTAGATGGTTTGGCCGACAAGATCGAACGGCAGCGGCTCGCCGTTGGCGAGGGATTCAGTCACGCGCTTGTGCGCGGCGTCCCGGGCAGTGTAGACTGTACCAGTGATGCGCACGATGTCTCCGGGGTTAAGGCTGGAGATGATTTCCGGCGTGAGCGGCAGTGTAATGTCGATGGCGTTGACAGCGATCATAACGATCCCTCCGAGTGGCGAGAGGCGTGGCAAACGATGTTGACCGCGACGGGCATCCCCGCTATATGGGTTGGGACGCAGCTGATATGTACCGCGAGCGCGGTGGTTATGCCACCGTAACCAGCCGGGCCGATACCGAGCGCGTTGACGCGTTCGAGGCATTCGGATTCGAGAGCTGCGTACCGCTCATCCGGATTGATTGAACCGACGCGGCGTGCGGTAGCCAGCTTCGCAATTTGAGCGCACTGCTCGAACGTGCCGCCAATACCAACGCCGATGATCGTAGGCGGGCAGGGCTTCGATCCGGCGCGGCGCACGGTATCTACAATGAAATCCACGACTCCGTCGCGTCCAGCTGAAGGTGGGAACATCCGTATCGCGCTCATATTCTCGCTGCCGAACCCCTTGGGTATTACCAATAGACGCAGATTATCATCGTCGGGCAGGAGGCGCAGGTGGATGATAGCCGGGCTGTTATCCCGCGTATTGATTCGATCGAACAGCGGGTCGGCGACTACCGAAGCGCGCAGGTAGCCTTCATGGAACGCGGAGCGCGCACCCGATTGGATCGCTTCCTCGAAGCCACCGTCAATGTGGACGTCCTGTCCCAAGTAGGCGAACACGACGATCATTCCGGTGTCCTGGCACAGAGGTGTTTGCTCGCTCGCCGCGATGCGCTGATTCTCGAGGATCTGTTCGAGCGCGAGGCGTGCGGGAGCGGTTGTCTCGCGAAGCAGCGCGGTTTGCAGCGCAGAGCGTATGTCGTCGCCGATGTTGAACTCAGCGTCGAGTATCAGCTGCTTGATCAGTGCTTCGACTTCGCTTGCCTGGATTATCCGCATTGGATCACCTGCTTCATGTTTGTTGACGTGGGGAGAACCCCCTCTGTCGCTGCGGCGACATCTCCCCCTGAGGGGGCGATGAGGGTTGTCATTTACGTTACGAGATAGAGTATCGGAGCACAACCGGCCGGCCGTAACCGATGGCTTGTGCGCCACGATGGTCCAGGCGAAGCCTGGTCAGGTTTCGAAAGGGCGGATAGCCCTTCGCAGGGTATCGGGACAGAGTCCCGTAAACTCCGGGTACCCCCCATCGGGGGGAAGGGGGGCGTTCCTCGTTCCTACGTCCCTACCCTGCGCCCCGCCAGTAAAATGTCATGAGGAAGTTGACAACTTACGCTATAGTGGCGGGGCGTAAGTAACTTAAAGCGCATTCGATCCGGAGATCGAACAGCGTCCCGCCGCAGCGTACAGCCGAATGCTGCGCAATCGCAGGATAACACACGCGACATCAATAGGCAATATAGAAAGGGTAAATATCATGGATAGCAAACCCAGCACCATCGCAGAACGCGCGCTTGAAGCCCACTCACGCTGGCGAGGTAAACTGGAGATCATGCCTCGAGTGAACGTTGACTCGGCTGAATCGCTGGCATTGGCGTACACGCCCGGCGTCGCCGCCGCGTGTCTCGCGATCAAAGACGATCCGATCAAGGCGTATGAATTGACGCGGCGTTGGAATACGGTCGCGGTAGTCACCGACGGTTCGGCTGTGCTGGGACTAGGCGATATCGGCCCGGACGCCGGAATGCCCGTAATGGAAGGTAAATGCGTACTGTTCAAGGCCTTTGCGGACGTAGATGCGTTTCCGATACTGGTCGGGACTAAGAACGTAGATGAAATAGTAAAGACCGTGACAAACATCGCTCGGACGTTCGGCGGGATCAACCTGGAGGATATCGCCGCTCCACGATGCTTCGAGATCGAACGCAGGCTGCAGGCGCTATTGGATATTCCCGTATTTCACGACGATCAGCACGGAACGGCGGTAGTGGTCGGTGCCGCGATGCTAAACGCCTTAAGGGTCGCGGGCAAGCCGATAGATTCTGCGCGGATCGTGATAAACGGAATGGGCGCGGCAGGCTGCGCAATCGCGCGGCATCTGATCAACCTGGGTGCGGTTGATATGCTGCTGGTAGATCGTTATGGCATACTGTCGCAAGGCGCGGAGGAAGAACTGCACATGCATGAGGCGCAGGCAGAGCTAGCGACGCTGACGAATCCAGGGCGTGTCAAGGGCAGCCTGGCCGACGCGATGAATGGCGCAGACGCGTTCATTGGCGTATCGGCTGGCAACATCGTTTCGGGGGAGATGGTTGCGTCGATGAACCCCAGCGCGATCGTGTTTGCGATGGCGAACCCGACGCCGGAGATTATGCCCAATGAAGCAAACGCGGCCGGGGCGCTGGTCGTGGGTACGGGGCGCAGTGATTATCCCAATCAGATTAATAACGTGCTGTGCTTTCCTGGGATGTTCCGAGGCGCGCTGGACTGTCGCGCACGCGCGATAAACGAACCGATGAAACGCGCCGCGTCGTTCGCGCTGACCGGGTTGATATCGGCTGAAGAACTAAGCCGGACAAACATACTCCCCAAACCATTCGACCCCCGAGTGGGTAAGGCGGTTGCCGCAGCCGTCGCTGCGGCCGCGCGTGAGTCCGGCGTCGCGGGGATTTGACAAATTAATCCCCCCTTAGTCCATAATGCCATATTAGCGCAAGAGAAAATGGGCGCTATAGGCAAATTGAACGCATAGCTTACAGGAAAGAATCCCTTCGGGATTCTGCCGATCCGGGCCCGCTTTGCGCTGCCAGCGGCTATCGGGGTGATTTTGCGGCTGCTGAGACTTTTTTATGGCGTCTAAGGTCATCCGCCTGCGGGCGAAGTCGAAGCCGAACGCCTCGCCCAAAACGTCCGTGACTTCATTGCGAGATTTACACCATCTCCCCATCTGATTGATTGGAGATCCATCTCGCTATACCACAAATAGCCAGAACAAGCTATATAATAGTGTATCGAAATCGAAAAAATAGTTACTGGATCGTTACAGCTCACCCGAAGCCAAAGCAGGCAGGAGGGGGCGATAACAGCGAACGTTATCTGACCACGTTTTGGGCAATTGCAAAACCAGCTTGTAACAGTTTGTCAAATGCTGTATAATGCTCGTGGGCGGGGAGAATCCTACGCGGGCTAATTGCTGCCTCCTGAATACCAAGGATTTTGTCCACGGTTGAAGGGAGGGGATGCCTTATGAAGGTTCATGAAGGCATCTCTCTTCTGCTGGATATAGTGATGCTGGCCATCGAGCTGGCAAAGCTGTTCAGCATGAGAAAGAAGAGGAAACAGTAAAACTAGACCGCCGTAGGTGTCCAACCTACAGCGGTTAAAATCGCGTAGTGTGAACTCTCCCTGCCTTCTATTATACTCAAACGCTGCGGAAAATCAACACCGTTTTTCATTTCGCCAGCAATTCCAACCTTGAGAATTACAGAGGCGCGAGATCACTTCTTATTGTATAAATTATAAACGCAATCGGCATGTTTCGTCGTTGCGGGGATTTGACAAATTAATTAAGACTTGGTATGATTAACAACATGGGTGCTCATTAGACTCTACAGGCTCTATTCGTTGCGGGGACGGTGCCACATGAACATACTGCTTACCCAATTGATCAACGGACTGCACGTAGGCAGCGTATACGCGCTGATCGCGCTAGGTTACACGATGGTGTACGGCATCGTCAAGTTGATCAACTTCGCGCATGGGGATATTATCATGGTCGGCGCATATGCCGCGCTGATGCTGCTTACATCGACCGCGCTGCCGTTCGGCATTGCCGCTATGTTGAGCGTGTTATTTTGCGTGACTTTGGGGGTTCTCGTCGAACGCATCGCGTACAAACCGCTACGCAACTCGCCGCGCATATCCTCGCTAATCACGACGATCGGCGTCAGCTTCTTCCTGCAGAACAGCGTGCAGATGATATTTTCGCCCACGCCAAGACCGTTCCCGATACGCCTGAGCGTGCCCACGATCGTGATAGGCAGCCTGAAAATCAGCGGGCTGACGTTTGTCACGATACTGGTTGCGGTTCTGCTGATGATCGCGCTGGAACTGTTTGTACGCCGTACACGCATGGGTAAGGCGATGCGCGCCGTGTCGGAAGATATGCAGGCGGCACAGTTGATGGGCATCAACATCAACACGACGATTTCAATGACGTTCGCGATAGGCGCGGCACTGGCCGCCGTCGGCGCGATACTGTACAGCACCGCATACCCGTCCGTATCGCCGACTATGGGCGCGCTGCCTGGTCTTAAGGCATTCATCGCCGCCGTACTCGGCGGGATCGGGCTGATGCCTGGCGCGATGCTGGGCGGTTTCATAATGGGCGTGGCCGAGAGCTTAACGAAGGGTTATATATCCACGCAATTATCCGACGCCGTGGTATTCGGCATCCTGATAATCGTGCTGCTCGTGAAGCCCAGCGGTATACTGGGCAAGCACGTCAGCGAAAAGGTGTGATTCCTAATATGAACGCAGCGACGCGAAACTCATGGATCCTTAACGCCATAGCGCTTGCCGCGCTGTCCGCGGCGTTCTTGCTGCCGATTCAGTCAGGGGCGGTCAACGCGTACATAGTGGGGCTGCTGATAACGGCGCTGATCAACATCATCATGGCCACGAGCCTGAACCTGGTGTGCGGACTGCTGGGATACCTCGCGCTTGGGCACGCCGCGTTCATGGGAGTGGGCGCGTACGCAGCGGCGCTGGTCTCCATTCACTGGAATGTGCCGCTGTCATTTCCGCTGGCTCTGCTGGTCGGGGGGATCGCGGCGGCGATAACGGGCGTCATCATCGGCGTGCCCGCGCTAAGACTGCGCGGTGATTATCTGGCGATAATCACACTGGGGTTCGGCGAGATCGTCCGCATAATCATGAACAACATGCCGATATTGGGCGGAGCGCGGTCCTTGCGCGGGATACCGAGGATCACGACCGTGCCAGTCGCGTACGCGGTCGTTATCATATGCGTCACGCTGATGTTCACACTGGGGCGGTCCAGGCACGGACGCGCGATACTCTCAATCCGCGAGGATGAAGTCGCCGCGACCTCCTCCGGCATACCCGTCACATATTACAAGATACTCGCGTTCACGCTGGCCGCGTTCTTCGCCGGGATAGCAGGCGGTCTGTACGCGCATTATATGGGCGTGCTGAACCCAAACCGTTTCAACTTTGACCGCTCGATAGAGTACCTGGTCATGGTCGTGCTGGGCGGGATGGGTTCGATCACCGGCGCAATAATCGCCGCAATAGTGCTTACATTGCTGCCCGAACTGCTTCGCGGATTGTCGAATTACAGGATGCTGATATACTCGCTGGCGCTGATATTGATGATGCTGTTCAGACCGGACGGCCTGCTGGGCACAGCTGAATTCTCGCTCGCCAGCATCGGTCGATTGTTCAGGAGGACGCGACGTTCCGCACAGAATGAGGGGAGGGATCACAGTGAATCCTAACCCGCATCATTTGTTGGAGATCAACGATCTGGGCATCCAATTCGGAGGATTGACCGCGCTGGAGCATGTTACGTTCTCCATGGATCCAGGCGAGATAGTCGGACTGATCGGGCCGAACGGAGCGGGTAAAACAACCGTATTCAACCTGATCACTGGGATATATCAACCTACCATCGGTTCGATAACCCTAGGCGGTCAGACGCTCAACGGACGCAAGACGTACAAGATATTCCAATCGGGAGCGGCGCGCACATTCCAGAACATCCGCCTGTTCAAAAAGATGACCGTGCTGGATAATGTACGGATAGCTGCCCACAACCAGATGGATTATAATCCATTAGTCGGCGCGCTGCGTCTGCCCGGTTACTGGCGCGATGAGGCCGATACCACATATCGCGCGATGAAGATGCTGGACATATTCAGCCTTACCGAACATGCGGGCGAGATGGCGTCAAGCCTGCCTTACGGACAGCAAAGAAGGCTTGAGATCGCGCGGGCGCTGATATCAAACCCGAAACTGCTGCTGCTGGACGAACCTGCCGCCGGCATGAACCCAACCGAAACCCAAGCCCTGATGGCCACGATTCGCGAGGTGCGCGACCGTTTCGGCGTGGCGATACTCCTGATCGAGCATGACATGCGGTTGGTCATGGGTATATGCGAGCGGCTGGTAGTGCTGGATTACGGGCAGGTCATAGCGAAGGGCACGCCCGCCGAGATAAGACAGAATGAGCGCGTCGTGAAGGCGTACTTGGGAGGCTCCGCAGTATGATGCTTTCCGTCGACAACCTGAGCGTATCCTATGGCGCTATACAGGCCATACACGGCGTGTCGTTCAGCGTCGAACGCGGCGAGATCGTTACGCTGATAGGCGCGAACGGGGCGGGCAAGTCCACTATCTTAAAGACCATCAGCGGATTACTGCGTCCAAAGAGCGGTGCGATTACATTCGAGGATAAGCCGATCCACGCGTCCGAGCCGCACAGGATCGTTAAGATGGGGCTGGCGCAGGTGCCCGAAGGACGCCGGATATTCCAGCAGATGACGGTGCTGGAGAATCTGGAGATGGGCGCGTTCATCCGGGGCAGCCAAGCGGATCTGGCGAACGATTACGAATCGGTGTTCCACAGCTTTCCGCGATTGAAGGAACGGCGAAGCCAGCTGGCGGGCACCCTCTCCGGAGGCGAGCAGCAGATGCTCTCGATGGGCCGCTCATTGATGGGGAAGCCGCGCCTGCTGATGCTGGACGAACCATCGATGGGTCTGTCCCCCATATTGGTGGAGGAGATATTCCGAATCATCCGCCAGGTTAACGCGGACGGTATCACGGTGCTGCTGGTCGAGCAGAACGCGCAGATGGCGCTGTCGGTCGCGCATCGGGCGTATGTACTCGAAACGGGACGCATCATCAAGGAAGGCGGCGCGGCGTCGTTTATGGGAGACGAGGCCGTGAGGAAGGCGTATCTAGGGGAATAGCAGCGCTGTGATCATGGCGTGCCTGCCGTGATTACGTTATTATACCAGGCGAGGGGTGTGTATGGCGGCAGCTCACAGGGGATATCCCGACACGTATACGCGATCGTATCCGACCGCGATAAGTCCGCGCAACAAAACGAAGCGCGGACGTCGTCGGCATCCATTCGGGCGGTTCATACTTATACTGCTGGCTGCGCTGATTGTGCTGGGCGCGGCGGGCGCTATCGCGGCAAACCATATATTGCAGCCGTTTAGCGATCGATTCCATGAGGGCGTATTCGTGGACGGCACCCCGCTGGCAGGGATGACGCCGCAGGAAGCGTACGAAGCGATCAGCATCAACGCGAGCGAGCGGCTGAACCAATGGTCGATGACGCTGACATATCATGACGGCGCCGACGGAGGCGACACGTGGACGCTGACGCCCGATACGCTGGAGATGCAGATAGATACGGCGGATCAGGTCAACAGCGCGTACATGCAAGGTCGGCAAGGCACGTTGTTTACGCGCCTGCTGGACATATGGACTCTGCGATCGACGCCGTATCAGGGATATACCACGTTC
>JAISBH010000041.1 GCA_031266295.1 Oscillospiraceae bacterium
CGCGCAAACGGGATTCGCCATTCGTCCTCAATTAGGGCCTGTGCGAAAAATCTCGCGTAGGTCTTGGGGCATCTTTTTCGAACAGGCCCTAAGAAGCCTCCGCCGCCTTGCTGGTCTGCCGTTGAGCCATCACCAGCCGGTAGTATATGCCCTTGCGCTTGAGCAGCTCCACATGGGTGCCCATCTCGGCGATCCTGCCCTTATCCAGCACGATCAGCCTGTTCGCCGCGCGCAGCGTCGACAGCCTGTGCGCGATAGCTATAGTGGTGCGCTTGCGTACCAGCCGATTCAGACTGTCCTGTATGATCGACTCCGTCTCCAGATCCAGCGAGCTGGTCGCCTCGTCCAGTATCAGCAGCCGAGGGTTCTTGATAATCGCCCGCGCGATGGCCAGCCGCTGCCTCTCGCCGCCCGACAGCGAGTAACCGCTTTCGCCTATCAGCGTGTCGTATCCGTCCGCGCTCTTCATTATGAACTCATGCGCGTTCGCGGCCGTGCACGCGGCTATAACCTCGCTCGGCGTCGCGTCCGGCTTCGCGTAGAGTATGTTGTCATATATCGTTCCCGCGAACAGGAACGTATCCTGGAACACCACGCCGACCTTCTCATGCAGCAGCTTAGGCGATATCTCGCGCAGATCGTCCCCGCTCAGCGTTATCCGGCCCGTATTCGGGTCGTACAGCCGCAGCATCAGGTTGATCAGCGTGGACTTGCCCGCGCCCGATTTGCCCACGATCCCGATCATCTCGCCCGGCTCGATCGTGAACCCTACCTCTTTCAGCACCGGTTCATACGACTTATACCCGAACGACACCCCTTGATAATCCACCGCGCCTTCGACCCTCGCGTCCCTTGACAGCGCGGTATCCTGGATATCCGCTTCCTCGTCCAGTATCTCGAACATCTTTACCAGGCTGGTCATCGCGTCCGCCAGCATACGCGGGAACGACACCAGCCACCGCAGCGGCTGATAGATATACCCCAGGAACATCGTGAACTGCACCAGCGTGCCCAGCGACATCGTATCCCCCAGTATCCACCGGCCCCCGATATACAGCACCATGAATTCCCCGACACCCGAGAAGAACGTCACCGCTGGGAACAGCAGCGACCACAGCGATTCGTTGCTAGCCATGGTTTCGGCCAGATCACGCGATACGCGCGCGAACTTCGCTATCTCGCGATCCTCCGCGCCAAATGACTTCACCGTGCGGATGCCCTTGATTATGTCGTGCAGGATGGACTGCGCGCGCGAGTTCTTGCGCCACTGGCGTTCATACCTGATGAATATGAACGTGCGGAACTGGTACAGCGCATAGCCCACGATCGGCACCGGCGCGAATACCAGCAGCGTCAGCCGCCAGTTCGTGACGCCCAGTATCACCATCGAGACGATGAACATCAATCCCATCTCCATCATCCATCGCCCATGGTCGGTCAGGAAATCCTTGATCGTGACGGTATCCTCCATCACGCGGCGTATCAGTTCGCCCGGCGTACGCCTCCCCAGCGCAGTCATGGACAGCTTCTGAATCTTCGCGTACGCCATGTCGCGCAGGTAGTTCGAGAACAGCGTGCCCGCCCTGGCGTACACCCTTGAGGATAGCACGTATATCGTCTCGCCTATCCCGCGCGCCAGGAACATAAACCCGGCCAGCAGCATGATCTGCGCCGCTGTGCCTATGCGCGGAGCGAGATACGTGTCGATCAGGATGCGGTTCAGCACGGGTATGCAGACATACAGGATGCTGGACAGCGCCATGAACGCCTGCGAGAGCAGCACCTCCCGCTTGAATGGTCTTAGCAGCCCCCACGCGCGCTTGAGCAGCCCCGTCTTGCTGAAGCAGAACGGACACACGCGCATACCCTCCGGCAGCGTCTTCCCGCACTTCGGGCAGATCTCCAATTCCACGCCGTCGTCGAACTCCGGCCGTCCTGTCTCGATCGCGTGATTGACGATCTTGCACCACTCGCCCGCCGCCTTCAGTTGGGACATGTCGAACCGCGCCAGCACGCGGTCGGGGGCGTTCTCGTAGGTAAGGAATATCAGCGCGCAGCCGACGTTGCCCTGCACCTGCGCTTCCTTCGCCTCTTTCGCCGGTATCGAAAGCGTCTCCCTGTCGCCCTCGAACACGGTGATGACGCCCGCCTTATCGAAGCGCAGCCTGCCGTCCGCCGGGTGCATCGATTCGTCCAGTGTAAACGCAAGGTCTATGTGATCCATAGAAACCTCCATAGAAACTATTAGTTATATCTCCCTGTCGCCTGGGTACCCCCTGCCGCTGCGGTGACGAGAGAACCCCCTCTGCCGCTGCGGCGGCATCTCCCCCTAGGGGGGCGATGAGGGTTGTCGGTTACGGCGTGGGTTGCAAGCCGCAGGGTTGTCGGTTACAGCGTGGGTCGCAAGGCTTGCAAGCTGTGGGGCAGTTGACAACCCTCATCGCCCCCCTAGGGGGAGATGTCGCCGCAGCGACAGAGAGGGTTCCCCCGTCGCCCGCAACATCAGAACAAGTACGGCTCCAGCCTCTTCCGGCTCTTCGCATTCAGCGCCTTCAGCGACGGTATGCGATACCGGTTCCCGTCAACGTCGAACATGATCACGTCGTCGTCGGACAACATGCGGATGTTCTTGTTGACGTCCTTGACTGCGCACATACGCGGAGTAGGCGCGCCGGAACCCTGCACGGTCAGTTCAAAATATACATACCCTAGTTGATCCTTGACCGACTTTACGTCAATGATGTTCGGGCAGTAATACCGACGGTTCATCTCGGACTCGACCAGCTTGCGCTGATCCGGAGCAAACCGGGTCAAGTCGCGCAGAATCGCGATCTCCTTGCCCTCCGCGTCCGCGAGTGAGAGATATTCATTGGGCATACCCAGCGGCAGGGAGCGCCTCACCGCCACGCGCGGGTAGTCCGAGCCCTTATATTTCATTGCGAGGAATCCGCCAGGGGTCTGGGTGAATACCGCTTCCGCCGGGTCGAGGTAACCCAGGTCGATAGCGTCCGACAGGAGCGGGGCGATTGGAGCGGCGGACATATCCATAATGATTCAATCCTTTCTTATCACTTATTCCGTAATCAGTTACTCCGCGTCCATATTGATAACCTTCAGGCCCTCCATCTGTAGCTTATACAGCTTGAAGTACGCGCCCATCTTGGTCATTAGCTCGCGGTGCGTCCCCGTCTCTATCACCTTTCCGTCCTCTATGACCGCGAGGCTGTCCGCGTCGCGCAGGGTGGAGAGGCGATGCGCTATCGCTATAGTGGTTCTGTTCTTGCTAAGCGCGGCCAGCGAGGCTTGTATCGCCGCCTCGGTCTCGGTATCCATAGCCGCCGTCGCTTCGTCCAGTATCAATATCTTCGGGTTCTGCAGTATCGTGCGCGCGATAGACAATCGCTGTTTCTCGCCGCCTGACAGATCCTGCCCGCCAGCGCCCACCCGCGTCTCATAACCGTCGGGCAGCTTCATTATGAATTCATGAGCCGCTGCGGCTTTTGCCGCTCGGATCACATCCTCCATGCTCGCCCCAGGCTGGGCGTAGCGGATGTTATCGGCGATCGATCCGATAAACAGGTATATATCCTGCGAGACGATCCCGATTCCGTCTCTGAGCATGGTCAGCGGCCATTCCTTTACGTTTATACCGTCGATAGTGATCTCGCCCTCGTTCACGTCGTACAGCCGCGCTATCAGGTTGGCCAGCGTTGACTTACCCGCGCCCGTCTTGCCCACTATGCCCAGCATCTTGCCTGATTCGACCGTCAAGTCCAGCCCCTTCAATACGGGTGTGGCGGGATCATACTCAAACCGTGCGTTCTTGACCATTATGTCGCCGCGTATGCCCTTCACGTCCGCGGGATGTTCCGGTTCGGTGATGTCGGGCTTTGCGTCGATTATCTCGAATACGCGCTGCGCCGAGTCCACGCACCGCGCCCACCAGTTTGATACCCACGACATAAACTCCAGCGGCCCGTACAGCATCTGCAGGTACGCGATGAACGTCAGGAATGAGCCTAACGACAGCTCCCCTTCGACTACCATTACGCCGCCGACCATCGTCACCACGACCTGGCCTAGGAACATGAACAGGTATATCAGCGGAAACGCGGTGAACGCGGCGTTGTTCATCTTCACGTCTATGCCGGCCTGCTTGCCGCCGACCGCCGAGAAGCGCTGGGCCTCGGCATCCTCGCGCGCGTAGGCCTTGATCACGCGCTGTCCGTTGATCGAATCGGACAGCATCGAGTTCAGCTGTGCGCCGTACACGAAATTCTTGTGATGGAACCGCTTGAAGAACCCCCACAGTATCCTGAAGAACACAATGGACAGGGGCAGCACGATCATCACGACGGCGGCCAGCTTCACGCTCATCAGGCACATCAGCGTCAACACGCCCGCGAACGTCAGTCCGTTCACAATCAGGTAGGGGAATCCGTCGACGAAGAACCAGTAGATATTATTGGCGTCGCGGTTGATGCGGTTCATCAGCGCGCCTGTGCGTTTGGATGTGTAGAATCCAACCGACAGACGCTGCATCGCCTCGAATATCCGCATCTTAAGATCGTACACTATCCAAGGCACCGTGCGCGCCAGCACGAAGCCGTAGAGCATATTAAGCCCCGAGTTCACCGCGCGCACCAGGAATATCAGCGCGACGAACGGCAGCAGCATGGCGAAGTATGATCCGCCCGGCGTCAAAACCTCGTCGAACAGCATACGGCTGCCTATCTGCGGCGTAAGTATAGACACCGCCGAACCCAGGGTCATCACAGCGAGAACCACCAGCACCTTGCGTTGGTAATGCTTAAAGAATCCCATCAGCCGCAGCGTGATAGAACGCTGATCCATGCAATTGGGGCAGCGCGCGTGCCCGGACTCGGGATACCGCCGACCGCATTTCGGGCAGAAGCGGTTCGTATCGACTGACACGTCCCGCAGCGCGGGAGCGCCCGCCTTGATGTTCTTTACAACCTGCGCCAGCCTATCCGCATCGCCCAGGAAGCCGACGGAATACAGCAACAGCGCGCGCGCGGCGTCATCGTCGCTGACCGCGCACAACTGGCCGGTGGCGACCAGTCGGTCATTGGTCAATTCCTTTATCCCTTCCATCGGGATGGATTCAAATGACCGCGAGGCGAACTTCGCGACGATACGCCGCGCTCCGTCCATGCGCGTTACGATCTCCTCGCCGGTCAGTATAAGCAGCGCGTCGCGGGTGACAGCGGTGTAGGTATCCGCGTGCGCGCCGTCCGCGCCCATATCTGTATGGATCGCGAACAATATCTCGCTCACGTCAACGCCGTGTTCGCGGAACGCGTCTTCCATGTACTCGGGACAATATCGGGTGAACCGCGCCATACATCCTCCTTATATTATAACAAAACGCAAAGGCGGCGGGGTCTTTGACCCCGCCGCCTAACAACGCTCTTGCCGATTGATTGAACCCGCAACTATTTGCCGGGATCCAACCTGCCTGCCGCGCCTGGTTGCGTGAGCCTCTCGCGCATGTGCGCGGAGGCTTACGCCTATGCGCACACTATAATTCAGTACTCATAAATATAATTTGACGCACTAATCTGATGCGCACACCTTGCGCGCCAAACAGATTACCCATACGCCCCAAAGCCCAAACCCGATTGTTCAGCACGGTGCCGCCTCCTTTTCATAATAATAGTGCGTTCCAAACACGCAATGAATAGTTTACCAGAAAAATGGATAGTTGTCAACTAGGTTAACTGTTAAAATTCTGTTAAGTTAAGTAGCGGTCGCTACATTCATTTGTTCTGTGGTATACTATAACCAATCAAACCAGTTAGTTACTCAGTCAAGCAGGAGGCCTTATGAGCATACCCCCACTGGGCAACGTCGCGTTCCTAGGCATACCATGGTACAGTATACTGATAGTAGCGGGGATGGCCGCCGGTGCGTTTCTGGCGGTACGCGAGGAGCCGAGGCTGGGCTTGCCGCGCGACAGTGTGCTTGATACGTTATTGCTGGCCATACCGGTGGCGATCATCGGCGCGCGGTTGTATTATGTTGCGTTTGAATGGGAGTTGTTTAGGGGTGATCCGCTGCGGATACTCAGGGTGCGCGAAGGCGGGCTGGCGGTGTATGGCGGGATAATTGGCGGGTTGCTGGCCGCGTTTGTCATGTCGCGGATCAAGAGGGTTTCGTTCGTCAAGATTCTTGACGCGTGCGCTCCTAGCTTGATGCTGGGACAGGCGATAGGCCGCTGGGGCAACTATGCTAATATGGAGGCCTATGGGCTGGCGGTCAATGATCCACGCTGGCAATGGTTTCCTTTCGCGGTGCGGATACCGATTGACGGCAGATGGCAGTGGTTCATGGCAACGTTCTTTTATGAATCCATATGGTGTTTTATCGGGTTTATTATACTGCGCAGGATGCGGCGCAGGCTTGCTCGTTCCGGCGACGTATTTTTGTGGTATGTGTTGCTGTATG
>JAISBH010000182.1 GCA_031266295.1 Oscillospiraceae bacterium
ACCGCTTGAACAACTCGCGGAAATTGTCCAGGCCGGCCCATGTGATGGTATTGAGCGCGCCGCCGTTCCACTTGAGGAACCCCAGCATGATCGAAAATATCACGGGCACCATCGTGATCAGCACAAACCCGATTAGATTCGGGGCGAGGAACGAATAAGCGATCAGCGTGTTGCGCTTTTCGAGTTTACTCATGCGAGGGTGTTTTGCGGCCGCTGCGTTGATCAAGGTTCGTTCCCGCCTTTCGTCGCTCATATGGCAGCTGGCAACGCGAAGTGGGCCAGTATCTGCAGAACCCCTTCGGGGTTCTTCCTTAATACAATGAAAAACCCACTGCCGCCCTAGAGCGGCAGTGGGAAACGTGTGTTAATCAGCCAATACCTCGGCTACACGCTCGTTCATCGACGCGATACCGTCCTCTACGGAGACTTCACGGGTCATGATCAGCGTGTGTTCCTCATTTACGATAGTCTTGATAGCGGGAACATTGTCGCCCACCGGCCATTCCAGATAGACGGCGGTCGGCAGCAGCGCGGCCTTGCTGGCTTCGTCAGTCGGGAATCCGTCAACGGAAGCCATGATCTCGGCGACAGACTCATTGATGTACGCCGGACGGTTGCCGGTTGGTATCAGCGCCTTCGCGCCTTCCTCACCGGTCACGAATGAGATGAACTTCCAGGCCGCATCCTTGTTCTCTGACGCTTGGTTCAGCGACATGCCGGTCGGCGAACCGAACGACGATCCAGCGGGTACGCCCTCAGCGTGCGGTACGGACACAAAGCCGTAATCGAAACTCATGGTACCGTCGGCGGTGTCGGTAACCAGGTTGCCCAATTCCCAATAGCCCATTAGCAGCATGGCGATATCGCCGGCAGCGAACGCGCCCCGGTAGTGCAGACCAGAGGCTTTCAGGTCCGTATATGCCCTGACGGCGCCAGCGTCCTCCAGATCCAGAGCTAGTTGGTAGAAGTACGCGAGATCGCTGTACTCTCCGTCGGCCAGCGTATTCACGCCGTCGCACACCGCCCAGTTGACCGCGTCGGACAGCCAGGTATGGTAATGCGCGCCGTAGATCTTGTCGACGCCCTCAGCGCCGGACGTCAGCTGGATCGCCAGATCCTTGTATTCATCCCAGGTCATGTCGTTCGCAGGATGTGCGACGCCCGCCGCGTCAAACAGATCCTTATTGTAAAACAGTACCCAATAATCGGCGCGGAACGGCAGCGCGACCTGCTGCCCGTCGCTGGCGACATAGCAGTCGGCCATGCCCGCGTACGCGCTCAAATCCACACTGTCCGCGGCAACGTAATCATTCAGGGAAGCCAGGTATCCTTGCGAATACCACTTCGTCGCGTCGTCGAGCTGCTTGATAAAGAATACGTCGGACTTGTCGCCGCCGGCCAGCATGATTCCGGCCTTGTTCTGGTCGTAATCCTGCGCGGCGATATCAATGTATTCCACCTTGACGCCCGGATTGGCGGCCTCGAACGCGTCCTTGTACGCAGCGTAATAAGGCGTCGTCGCGACGTCCCACGCGACCACCGTAATAACAGTATCCTCCGCCAGCGCGGCGGGAACCAGGCACAGCATCATCGCCGCGCAGAGCAGTAACGCTATCGTCTTGCGCATACGGAAACCCTCCTAAAAATATTCTTTCATATATTGTATCAAAAAGTGCTCAGGTTGTCAAGGTTGTGGAGTGTACAAATGATCTATGTTAAATATAAATTATTCCGGAAAATTTTTATCCAGCCAGTCCTCTCCAAACCGTTTGGCGACGGGCAGGAACGCGCGCAAAATCGCGGCGGTCGCCACCCCCGCCGCTATGCCTGATATCACCAGCACAGGAGCGAACGCTGACAGTGTTAGCGATGAATAGATAAACTTGACGACGATCATCTGCCCGGCGTTGTGGGCAAGCGCGCCCGCGACGCTGAGCATAGTATACGATACACGCTTGCCGAACACAACAGTCAGCAGCGTCATCACCAGAACGGACAGCAAACCTCCAGACAGGCTCATCGCGCCCGCAGTCACTCCGCGCGTCACGAACGCGAACAGCCCCTTTAGCGCGGCCAGCGTCAGCGCGTCCCGCCGCCCAACGAAGAACAGCGCGTACATCACCGCGATATTGGACAGCCCCAGTCTCACGCCAGGCACGGGCACGGGTATCATACCGTCGACGACCGACATAACGACCGCCAGCGCGAACAGCATACCATCCAGCGCGACACGACGCGCCAACCGTCCGCTGTCGCTCATCTGACAATAACGTCCGGTTCATCGACGTTAGACACATCCGCAGCGACGATCTGGATAAGCGCCTTGTTGGGCAGACACGCCGCGAACGCGCCTGGCCTCGATATGCGTCCCGTATGAACGCATACCTGATCCGGGCAGTCGGACGACTCAAACAGAATGCCGCCGCCGTCGCTGCGAATAACGACAGCGGGCGCGCCGGGTATGCTGAATACCGACGCGCCGCCTTCCGATAGATCCACAACCTTGATCAGCCGACCGTCGAAGTATATCTCCGCGCGCGCCATACCGCCGTCTGGCGCGCCGCTATACAGCAGCCATCCAGCCGCCGCCAGTGCGGCGGCCAGCAGGATCACAACGGCGTCGGTTTTGTGGATGAACCGCCTGCTCAAGTCAGCCCGAACCGCTTCGCGTACCTGGCGCTCGCGCGCAGAAGCACGGAATATACAGGTATCATGACCAGCGCGTTGACGACGCGCGGCGGCAGTGTGACCCATATGCTCACATGCTGCATAGAGGCGATCCAGTATGAGTTAAGCAGCATCGAGCATATCACCTGGCTCAGCGCGACGCCGGGGATTGCCTGGAGCAGCGTTATAGAACCAAGCGACTCCGCGTCCGGTTCATGAACCAGGCGAACGCGCCGCTTCTGGATCAGCGCCAGCGTGACAGAGACGATCACGCCCGATAATCCCATATCAATGCCGATACCGGGATGGTAGAACCCGACTGGAGCGATCGCCCACTTCAGGAAATCCGATATAATCCCTACGATGAATCCGCCCAACGGACCGAAACACAGCGCCGACAACTGTACAGGCAGCAGATTGATGCTGATCTTGAACGTATATGTGTCGCCGAACGGCAGCATGTTGAAGCTCAGCGCGGTGCCCAGCACCACGCTGAGCGAGCAGAGCAGCCCCATCGACACGACCGACTTAATCGACCATATCCGCCTGCGCGCGGCGGGCAGTATGTTCGTCGTGTTATTCGTCGTCATATTTATCACCATATTCCAGATAACGAATTTGCGGCCGGGTGAGGGATATATCGTTCGACTGCCATACCTCGTCCAGCTGCTTGACGGACGACACCGATACCAGCGCCGTGGCGTTGAGTCCGCAGTCGCGCACATACGCGGTCAACACGGCGGCCAGACTGACGCCCAGCTTCTTGGACAGGGCATCGGCACGCTCGGCGCGGCGGTAGTTCTCGGGGATGCGGCCATAATACTGCATGGTGTCTTTCTTGTGTTCCAGTCCCGCCAAATGCCGCGCGAAGAATCCCCGCGCCTGAGTGCCGAACCCCATGATGGGGAAGCCGGTCTGACGATACCATATCGCTTCGGTCTCGTTCATCGGCACGTGGGTAATATCCTGCGTCTGCGCGGCGGTGGTCAGCGCAAGAGAGGTGTGCATCTGGCAGACCGACGGCTTAGCCAGTCCGCGTTCCTCGGCGTAAGCGATAGCCTCCGCGATGCGCCCAGCGGTCCAGTTGGACACGCCGACAACTTTCGCTCTGCCGGTCTTGACAGCCTCGTCCAGCGCCTCTACAATAGGCCCAACAGGCAGCTTGGGCCAGTCGCGATGCAGCAGAAACAGGTCTGTCTGAGGTACGCCGAACGCCTCGAGCGACATGTCCAGATCGCCAAGAATCTCCGCGCGGCTGAGGCGATAGTGGAACATGTCGTCCAGGTAAGGGTGGCAGCCCTTCGCGCAGATGACCACCTTGTCGCGCATACCGGACGACTTCAGCCAGCGTCCAAGCGCCTTATCTGATTCACCGTTCGCGTAAACGCGTGCCGTATCGAAACAGTTTCCGCCGCGTTCGACATACGCGTCCATGATCGCGAAGCGTTCCTTATCGGAATCAGGCTTGCCCATCGATCCCGCGCCCAGCGCGACACAGGTCAAGGACAGCCCGCCGACGTTGATCATTTTCATATTGGATCCCTCCTAACTCGTCCCAAGTATACCATAAGAACGCATGTTTGGAAAGGATGTCAAGCCAATGTCAGAACACGATTCAACCCCGATCGCAAAAGAGGCCCGGAAAGAGTTATCAGGACTGATCGATCTGTTTCGCCGTCCGACCGTAAGGCAGCTGACCACCGCCGGATTGGTAGCCGCCGCTTATGCCGCCGTCACCATGCTGTTGGCGCCGATCAGCTACGGCCCGATTCAGCTGCGGGTATCGGAGGCGATGACCCTGCTGCCGATACTGTTTCCGGAATCGGTTCCGGGTCTGTTCATAGGATGCGTTATCGCCAATCTGATGAGCCAGTACGGATTGCCGGACGTGGTATTCGGCTCGCTGGCCACGCTGATCGCCGCTACGCTGACATACATACTGCGCAAGAACACATGGCTGGCCGCGCTGCCGCCTGTGCTGATCAACGCGGTGATAGTGGGTTGTCTGATATGGTGGCAGGCGCACGAACCGTTCTTCGTGTCGGCGTTGACGGTAGGTGGCGGCGAAGCGCTGTCGGTATATATCTTAGGATTTGCGCTGATAGCCGGGCTAAAGAAGGCGCTGCCTAAAAAGTATCTTTAAATCATTAACTGGTTGGCCGAAGCCGATGGATTGTGCGTCACGATGGTCCAGGCGAAGCCTGGTCAGGATTCGAAAGGGCGGATAGAGCGGCACGCGGCGCGCGGCGCATCCGCGCCTTCGGGAAGTGCGCTGCGCGCCCTCGCTACGTTCAACTGACGTCCCCCTCCAGACCTCCCCCCGGGGAACCCCCTCTGTCGCTGCGGCGACATCTCCCCCCAGGGGGGCGATGGGGGCTGTCGGTTACGATGTGGTTTGCAAGCAACGGGGGACGGGTTGCGCTACGGTATAGACTATCGGAGCATAACTGGTTGGCCGAAGCCGATGGAATGTGCATCACGATGGTCCAGGCGAAGCCTGGTCAGGATTCGAAAGGGCGGATAGCCCTTCGCAGGGTACCGGGACAGAGTCCCGTAAACCCCCGTTTTACCCCCCACCGGGGGGAAGGGGGGCGGCGGCGCATCCGCGCCTTCGGGAAGGGGATTGCGATCCCCCTCCCGACCTCCCTCGGGTTTGGAACGAAGAACCACGAAGCGCCCCGCCAGCGAAGATGCTATAGGGAAGTTGTCAACTTGCATCATAGTGGCGGGGCGCCACAAACTTAAAGCGCATTCGGTTCGCAAACCGAACAGCGTCCCGCCGCAGCGACTCGTGCGGCATCCCAGGCACATTTGTGGAATTCTAAATTTGGAAT
>JAISBH010000077.1 GCA_031266295.1 Oscillospiraceae bacterium
GGTATGCCCGGCAGCGCGCGCAAGATAAAAGGCACGCTCCACTGGGTCAGCGAGTCGGACGCGGCGCCGCTTACCGTCCGGTTATATGAACCGCTGCTCGTCGACGAATCACCTGTTGAGGCCGACAACGAGGTCAACGACGAGGATCCTGACGCCGAAATCAAAACACCCAAGATCACTAAGGTCGACTTTGAGAACCGCGTCAATCCTGACTCGCTCACCGAACTGACCGGATGCCTCGGCGAACCGATTCTCGCGGAAGCGAAGGTCGGCGATAGGTTCCAATTCATGCGGCAGGGGTATTTCACGGTCGATCCTGACAGTAGGCCGGGCGCGATCGTGTATAACCGCACAGCGGGGTTAAAGGACAGCTGGGCGAAACAGGGGGGAAAGTAATGCCGCAAGTTCGTACACGGTTCGCGCCGAGTCCGACAGGATATTTGCATCTGGGCGGATTGCGCACCGCGCTGTACGCGTATCTTTTCGCGCGCAAAAATGGCGGCGTATTCATACTGCGCATCGAAGACACGGATCAGGAACGCGAAGTGGCGGGTGCGGAAGAACAGCTGCGCAAATCGCTCAAACTAGCCGGACTGACATACGACGAAGGTCCGGACGTTGGTGGTTCGTACGGTCCGTACGTTCAATCGGAGCGCAAAGGATCGTACGCGCCATACGCGTGGGCGCTGGTGGAAAAGGGCGCGGCATACCCGTGTTTCTGCACGAAAGGGCGCCTGGATCAAGCGCGAACCGAGGCTGAGCGCGAAGGACGCACGTTCAAATATGACAAACGCTGCATGTCGATCGCGAAGAATGAGGCGAGGCGTCGCGTCGAATCGGGAGAAAAGCACGTCATACGGCAGAATATGCCGACGGATGGTGCAGCGTCGTTTGACGACGCGCTGTTCGGCCATATTGAGATTGACACGGCGCAGTTGGATGACATGGTATTGATGAAAGCAGACGGTTTTCCGACATATAATTTCGCGAACGTAGTAGACGATCATTTAATGGGTATAACCCATGTGATGCGCGGCACGGAATATCTGTCGTCAACGCCGAAATATAATCTGCTGTATGAAGCGTTCGGATGGGATAAACCTGTATACATCCATCTGCCGCTTGTGATGGCGGATGCGACGCGCAAACTGTCCAAACGATATGGTGATCCGTCGTTCGAGGATCTGCTGAATGAAGGATATTTGCCCGAGGCGGTGGTTAACTATATTGCGCTGCTGGGCTGGAATCCGGGCGACGATCGCGAGTTCTTCACATTGGGCGAATTAGAGCAATCATTTTCGCTGGATGGATTGAGCAAGTCGCCGTCTATATTCGACAAGGCGAAGCTGACGTGGATGAATGGCGAGTATATTAGGCGGCTGCCGTTTGGGCGATACTATGAGCTGGCGAAACCATGGCTGGAAAAGGCGTTGCCGGATTGGGGACGCGATCCAAAGAGATTAGCAGAATTGTTGCATGGGCGGGCAGAGGTGTTGAATAGGATACCAGAGATGGCGGCGTTCATTAAGGCGATGCCGGAGTACGGGTTGGAGTTATACACACATAAGAAGATGAAATCGGATCCAGCAGTGGCCCGGGAGTCGCTAGCGTTTGTGGAACCGATACTGCGCGCGGTCGAGGATTGGACGGAAGCCTCACTGCACGACTCACTGATGCCTGCGATAACGGCGAGCGGCCGCAAGAACGGTGCGGTACTATGGCCGCTTCGCGTAGCAATATCGGGACTGACGTCAACACCGGGCGGTGCGACCGAGATTGCCTATCTGCTGGGCAAGACTGAAACCCTGCGCCGTATAACCGCAGCCAGAGAACGTCTCGCGCTGTAAAGCGCGGGTTTGCCGTATGTGGGATAAGGTTATCCTACTCTACCGCTTTGAAGGCGTCTCTCCCTATGGGGACGACGATAGTTGCGGCGTTCGACTCTCTCCTAAAGAGAGTCGGGCGGGTTGCGCGGAGTGCGTTTAGTGTGCCCCGGTTGTTGCCGATGGTGAGGTTGGGGGGAATAGCCGTTTAGGATGCTATCGCCTTAGCCCCAGCGAAGGATACAACCGTCTGGTACGTTATATATACAAACGACTATAAACGGAGGTAATCTCACACGATGAGACAACAACGGCGCAAGCATATTGTGTGGATCATACTAGCAATAATTATAGCTGTGCTGCTGTTGACGGGATTACTGTACAATCGCCCGCTGCCCATTCGCGAATGGGTTGGTGGACAGGTCACGCCTTCGCCCACTTCAACACAGCCAACCAGTCCAACGCCAGCGCCGACAATGGCTCCCAGTCATACCCCGCTGCCTACCTACACCCCATCGCCGTCGCCGAGACCTGCCACTCCCACGCCTCAACCAGCCATGGCGTTTGAAGACGTAGATTTCGTCAGTGTGAACCGCTACTCTAGCCTCATCGACTTGAGGGAGGCGTTTCTTGATGCACGCGCGAAACTAACGGCGCAAGTTGCGTTTCGTCTCGACAAGGCCATCACGCTGGACGACTTCACGGCGGCATTAGCCGTATTCGATGGTAGCATTGAGTATGCGTACGGCACGATGAGCGGATCAGACGACTTATGCGTGTTAGTCAACTTCAGATATACGCCGGGAACGCGGATCGCCTACGCGTACAAGACGAGGCAATATGATATCCTGGCGGACGTTGAACTCCGTGTTCTCAACACTGCGCTCGAATGGCTGCAAGCCTTAGGTTCAGCAGAACTTTGGCTCGAACATCCGCTGTCAATTGAGCGCAAAATACACGATTACATCTGCGTGAACATACGCTATTTCGACGATAGGACGAACAACTCCGGCACAACACTGCGCGATTATCAGACCGCGATAGGCGCGTTCAACGACAAACGCGGCAACTGTATGGCATATGCCGACGCGTTTTTGATGTTAGCGCGAATAGCGGGGTTTGAATGCGACACGATAATCGGCGAAGCAAAGAATGAGAACGGCGAATGGATCGGTCACGCGTGGAACATGATTCATGTCGACGAGCAATGGCTGATGTGTGACGTAACATACGACGACCTTGACAGTCCGCCATTCACAATGGGATATGCCTACTTCAATATTGATGAACAGACGATAAGATCGGATCATCGCTGGGCGCCGGAAGCGATGTACCGTCCTGTTATGTCGGAACCGAGCGAGTGGTATGGATTCGGTAACAATGAGTTTCCGGATTTAAAAAGGATGACGAGTGGGAACAGTTTTCGTACGAATCTGGAATCCGCGCTATCGGCTGCGTATACACGTGACGCATGGTTCATGCTCGAAGGATTCAGCGTAACCATCGAGCAGATTCAGGAATGGATGCAGGATTGGGGCAGGCCTGGCGGCTGGCTGATGATCCATCAAGAACTGGGCGTGGACCAATATTGGACTTTTCATATAATGGATTAATTATGATTGCGGAGAGTATTACTATGATCGCAGGTAAGTGGATGGGAATTGAGCCGACCGAGCTAATGTTGAACGCCCTATGGAGCGACGCCCAAACGATAGCGCCGCAGATAATCGAATGGCGGCGATATTTCCATAAATATCCGTCGATCAGCGGGCAGGAAGGCCCGACGGCGCAAAAAGTGCTGGAGATACTGACATCAATGGGCGTGGAAGCCCTGATTGTCCCTGGTCAAAATGCAGTTGTCGGTCGTATATACGGCATTGGCGGAGGGAAAATAGCCGGGCTGCGCGCGGACATGGATGCTCTGCCCATCCAAGAAACGAGCGGGCGCGAATATGGCTCGACAATACCGGGGGTCATGCACGCATGCGGACACGACGCGCATACCGCCATACTACTCGGCGTCGCGAAGCTATTGATGAAGAGGCGCGATTCGTTCTGCGGCGAAGCGCGGCTGCTGTTTGAACCGATGGAGGAAACAAACGGCGGTGCACAGCCGATGGTCGATGCGGGACATCTCGACGGCGTCAGCGCGGTGTTTGCGTTGCACATGCAACCTAGTTTACAGTTGGGGCAGTTGTGGACTCGGGCCGGCGCGATGTCAGGATCAAGCAACGAGGTTCATCTTACCATAAGCGGCCGGAGCTGTCATGGCGCATACCCGGAACGCGGCGTCGACGCGATCGTTCTGGCAGCGCAAGTAATAATGGCCGCGCAGACACTGATCAGCCGTCGCGTCTCCGCGCTGGACAGCGTGGTGCTCAGCCTGGGCATGATCAATGGAGGAAGCGCGCCGAACATACTGGCGGAAAGCGTTACGATACGCGGGACGTTGCGTACACTCAATGATGACACTCGCAAACGCACGTTAATGGAGTTGGGAAGGCTGGCAAACGGGATATGTCAGGCACATGGCGGCAGATGCGATGTTGATGTTATACAAGGCTATCACTCGGTGGAATGCGCGCCCGAATGGGTAGAGCGGCTGAATGAGCTTGCGGGTACCATAGGCGTAGAGCCGCTTGTTAAGCCAACGCCCAGCCTAGGCGTCGACAGCTTTGGGGATTTCACAGCGGTTGCGCCGGGGCTGTATTACGACCTGGGTTGTGTGACGGAGAAAGACGCGGCGCAGATTCATACGCCGCTGTTCGATATTGATGAACGGTGCTTACCGATAGGCGCGTACCTGCAAGCGGGACTGGCTCTGCGGCACATCGGTTGAATGCCGATTCCGCAGATTACCGCTCGGCTCTGTCTTCGCGCTGCGCTGCTGTTCGGTGAACCGCTCTGCCTGACGATGCTCAATACGACGAACGCCCTTGAGCGTGTTGATCGCCAGCGTCATAGTCGAAATAGCGAATATGATCAGCAGCGTTTTTGTGATACGATTGTCAATCCACGCCATAGCGGGGTTACGTATATCTAGCGCGAAAAACACGACGAACATGCTTGAGAGTATCACCAAAGCGTGCGAAAGATACTTGCGAAACATCAATATATCTGCACCCCCTTACGGTTCAACATATACAATGTCGCTTGACGGCCGACCACCCATATAAGGTTGGTTGATTAACTCACCCTCGAATGTCATCATAGATGATTGACCCCCGTCCAGGTTATACGCGGCTTTACATCCCAGTATTTCAAAAAATGCCGACAATTCCTTCATGTGAAGGCCCGCCGAATAACCCTGCTGACGACCGTCGGCCACAACAAGACAGTAATGCCCCGGCTCATAGTAGCCGATCGCGGTGCGAGGGTTGGTTGGGACGACCGAACTATTGAAGACCGTCATCGCCTTTCCGTCGTCCAGAAGCTCGGGGCCGAAGCTCCATGCCTGCCAGGCTTTGCGCGATACAGCGCTTGCAACGTCGAACTCCTGCTTCGAATACGTTTCCATCACGCCGTCCTCGTACAGCACGCAAACATCTTCAAACGCGCTGTCCCGATATAGTACGCCGTTGCGGATAACGACACCCTTCGCGCGCGCGCCATAATAGTCGCCATTAGCTGCGACGATCGCGTTCAGCTTCTTCGACATATCGACAACATCTGCAGTCACACCTTGTCCGGCTTGATCATTTGCGAAACCCGATCGGAGCGAGTGAATGTCGCGCACCCATATGTCGGCGACGAAACACACAGCCTCGCCCACCTTGACCTTCTTCACAGCAACGCGAGCGTTATCAGCTTGGTTGCTATAGATGGCGCCCCCACCCGTATCGTAATCAGGAAATGCTGCGGAGAAATCGCCGGATGCAATGGGCTCACTCGTCTGCTGTCCATCAGAACCAGCGGCACGGTTCGGCATAGTTATATCATTTTGGCCGATGATAACTTGTTGCGGCTGGCTTAAAGCGCGCGGCAGCACGTGATGAAACAGCGCGAACACTACTAGCGCCGCTGCAAATATCGTAAAATCTAGGCAGACAATTGCCCAAACCGGGAACATTCGCTTCGGAATTCCTGACCATGTTCGCGCCATCAAACCGCCTCCGAGATATTTTGATGAGCGGACGGACAGCATCCGCCCATCGAATCAGTTAAACCACCAGATTGACGATCTTGCCTGGAACGTATATAAGCTTGCGGATTGGACGGCCAGCCGCGATACCCTTAATCGTCGGATGTTCTGGCAACGTGCGTTCCGCCTCATCCTTACCAAGATTCACCGACAGCGTTATCCTGCCGCGAACCTTACCGTCGACTTGTACAGCTATTTCGACCTCGTCCTGCTCCAACGCGGTTGGATCCCATTCGGGCCACCGTTGGGTGTATATCGGCGCGCCCAGACCCTGAAGCTCCCAAATCTCCTCGGTTATGTGCGGCGCGAACGGATTCAGCAGCAGCAGCAATATCCGAAGCGTTCCGCGCGTTACATCGCCCTCATTATATAAGACGTTTACAAGGGTCATCATTGATGCAATAGCCGTGTTAAATTTCATCCGCTCTGCGTCCTCGGTAACCTTCTTAACGCAGCCATGAACGTCGGCGCGTAGTTTATCGGGTATTTTGTCGCTATCCGTAACAAACTGCTGAATCCGCCAGACGCGATCCAGGAACCGTCGGCAGCCCGCGACGCCTTGAGTAGACCACGGTATCGCTTGGTCGAAGGCGCCCAAGAACATCTCGTACATGCGCAGTGTATCCGCGCCGAATTCCGCGATCACGTCGTCAGGGTTGATTACATTTCCACGTGACTTAGACATTTTCTCACCGTTGCCGCCCAGTATCATGCCATGAGACGTACGCTTCGCATAAGGTTCCGCGTGCGGAACCACTCCGATGTCATGCAGAAAGTGATGCCAAAAACGGCTGTACAGCAAGTGCAGCGTAGTATGTTCCATCCCGCCGTTGTACCAATCAACCATACCCCAATAGTCGAGAGCTTCCGGCGACGCGAACGCTTGATCGTTGTGCGGATCCATGTAACGCAAAAAATACCACGATGAACCGGCCCATTGGGGCATTGTGTCCGTCTCACGCTTGGCGGATGCGCCGCAGCGCGGACAGGTCGTGTTGGCCCAGTCTGTCATGGCGGCAAGCGGGGATTCGCCATTGTCGGTCGGGAGGTAGTTGTCAACCTCGGGCAGCAGCAGCGGCAATTGATCCTCAGGCAGCGGAACTAGACCGCAATGAGGGCATTCGACGATCGGGATCGGTTCGCCCCAGTAGCGTTGACGTGAGAAAACCCAGTCGCGCAGTTTATATTGGGTCTTGTATTCGCCAAGATCATGTTCATTTAGCCAATCGGTGATCAGGCGTTTCGCATCGGGTACACGCATCCCATTCAGGAAGCCGGAATTGACCAGCACACCGTCTGCAACGTCGGTATATGCTTCGGCTTGAACATCGCCGCCGGCTACGACTTCTACGACAGGAAGACCAAATCGCTTTGCGAACGCCCAGTCGCGCTCATCGTGCGCGGGCACAGCCATGATTGCGCCAGTGCCGTATCCCATCAGCACGTAGTCTGAAGCCCATATTGGGATGCGATTACCAGTCGCGGGATTGATGGCCGCGACTCCTTCGATGGGAACGCCGGTTTTATCCTTTGCGATCTCGGTGCGTTCGAAATCGCTCTTGTGCGCGGCAGCGTCACGGTATCTGCATACTGCATCGATGTTAGTTATCTTATCCGCATAGTTATCAATCAGCGGATGTTCAGGGGCAACAACCATGTATGTCGCGCCGAAGAGGGTATCGGGCCGCGTGGTGAATACACGCAGTAGTTTGAGTTGTACGCCCGTTAGCTGATCCACTAATTGGAAATCCACGCTCGCGCCTTCCGATCGACCAATCCAGTTGCGCTGCTGCGCCTTTATCTTGTCGAGGAAATCAACTGTATCCAATCCGTCCAACAGTTTCTGCGCGTAAGCGGTGATCTTCAGCATCCATTGCTTCTTGATCCGACGTACGACCTCGCCGCCGCAACGCTCGCATACCCCGCCGACGACCTCTTCGTTCGCTAAACCGACCTTGCAGCTGGTGCAATAGTTGATGGGCATCTCCGACTTGTATGCCAACCCATGTTTATACAACTGCAGAAAAATCCATTGCGTCCACTTGTAATAACCAGGATCGGTAGTATCTATCTCGCGCGACCAATCGAACGAGAAGCCGATGGACTGGCATTGTTTGCGGAAGCGACTGATGTTCCGCTCCGTGACTATACGAGGATGAATATGATGCTTGATGGCATAGTTCTCCGTAGGTAAGCCGAACGCATCCCAGCCTATAGGGAAAAGCACATTGTAACCCTGAAGGCGGCGTTTGCGCGCGATGATGTCCAATGCCGTATAAGGCCTGGGATGCCCGGCGTGCAGTCCTTCACCGGACGGATATGGGAATTCTATCAAACCGTAGAACTTCGGTTTATCAGAAGTGTTTTGCGCCTCAAACGCGCGCGCGTCCGACCATCGGCGCTGCCACTTTGGCTCAATAGTCCTGGGGCTGTAATCGGGAATTAGCATAGGGCGTATACCACCTTCATCTATTAAGTAATTAACATTTCCAAATAAGTCAATAATAATTCTACCTTGAATTGGCGCCTGTTGTCAAGTAGATGTTGCGTTTTCTGCTTTTAGTGGTATAATGGGATTGTTCTTTAATATGTGCGCATCAAGGAGCGTGGCGGATAATGCAGCCCGGCAACGACGTTGAGATCGGCGACCACGTGCAGATGCGCAAGGGTCATCCATGCGGCAGCGACGAATGGACGGTCATTCGCACCGGTGCGGATGTGAAGATCAAGTGTCATGGCTGTGGGCGGATTGTGATGCTCGACCGCTTCGAATTCCTCAAACGCAGAAAAAAAGTGATCCGTCGATTGGATCAGGATGAATTGTTATTGTTAAGAGCAAAGGAGTGATCCCCTGTGAGCGAAATAAACCAAGGCACGATAAGCGAGACATTAACGCCATCCATTCAACCGCTCGCCGACGACAAGGGCAATAGTGAGAAGGAAGGCAAGAAATCCGTGGGGCGTGAGATATTCGAGTGGGTTGTTTCCATTGTCGTCGCGATCGCGCTGGCGTTGATTATTCGCACGTTTATATTCGAGCCTATCCGCGTGGACGGCGAATCGATGATACATACCCTTGAGAATAACGAATATACATTTACAACACAGATAGATTACTTGATCGGCGAGCCTTCAAGGTTTGACGTGGTTATCTGTCAGTTTCCGGATCGAACGGAACGTTTCGTAAAACGACTGATTGGCTTGCCTGGGGATACTATAGAGATTAGCGAGGGGATTCTCTCCGTCAACGGCGACCAGTACCCGGAGGATTATCTAACCAACCGCCCGACGTACACGGGCGCGTGGACACTTGAGGATGATCAGTATTTCGTTCTTGGCGACAACAGGCCATATTCAAACGACAGCCACCGCGGCGAGGTGGGTTTTTTAAC
>JAISBH010000186.1 GCA_031266295.1 Oscillospiraceae bacterium
CGCTGCGGCGACATCTCCCCCTGAGGGGGCGATGAGAGTTGTCGGTTGCCACGTAACTCGTCATTCCATCGCTCCGTCACTTCGTTCTTCTTCCCTCATCCCCCCCCCCTAGGGAGCGATAAGGGTTGTCGGTTACTATGCGGATAACAAGCAACGTTGCTTGCGTGCTACGGGGCAGCCGACAACCCTCATCGCCCCCGTAGGGGGAGATGTCGCCGCAGCGACAGAGGGGGTTAACCCCCGTCACCCCGTAGGGAGGAAATGTCGCCGCAAGGACAGGGGGCGTTCCCCATCTTCCATACCCGGTACAGGCTGCCCACAACCCGAGCATGTTGCTATTCTATCATGACAACTTTAAGTTGTCAATACCTTTGTGAAATTATTTTCGTTTACACAACCGTCGCACAGCGCTGAATTATTTAACCTGAACTTAACGCTGGCATGGTTACGCGCTTAACGAGTGTGCGGCACAATAGTCCTCGTAAGGAATAAAGAACGTGTGGAGGCAAACTATGAAGTATTTCGTGAATCATCGCTCGAATCGCCGCGCCGCCGCGTCAATCGCCCTCGCGCTGACGCTGATCCTGTGCTCCGCCTGCGCCTCAGGATCTACTGCACCCATTAACAGCAACCCCATACATGTCATATCCCGTGAAGAAGGCTCCGGCACGCGCAGCGCGTTCATCGAACTGTTCGGCGTCGAGGAGAAGGACGCGGACGGCAACAAGATCGATAACACGATCGATCAGGCTGAGGTAACCAACAACACCGCCGTCATGATGACGTCCGTATCCGGCGATCCTGACGCGATCGGCTACATCTCGCTCGGTTCGCTGAACGACACCGTCAAGGCGGTTCAGATCAACGGCGTCGCGCCGTCGGTCGAGACGGTCAAGGATGGCTCCTATACCATCTCTCGCCCGTTCAACATCGCGACCAAGGACGATATCTCAGCCGCTGCGTCAGAGTTCATCGCCTACATCTTAAGCGCCGAAGGTCAAACGGTGGTCGAGAACAGCGGCTATATCAAGCTGGACGACGCGCCCGCCTTTACAGGCAGCACGACCGAGGGTAAAATAGTCGTGGCGGGTTCATCATCGGTAACGCCGCTGATGGAGAAACTGTCGGAAGCGTTCGCCCTCGTCAACCCCTCTATCGAGATTGAGATTCAGCAGAGCGACTCGACGACCGGCGTCAACTCCGCTCTAGAGGGAGTCTGCGACATAGGCATGGTGTCCCGCGCGCTGAAGGACAGCGAGATCGAGAAAGGCCTGACCGAGACGAATATCGCGCTGGATGGCATCGCCGTGATAATCAACAAGGACAACGCGCTGGATACCCTCACCACCGACCAGGTGAAGGGCGTCTACACCGGAACCCTGCAAAAATGGTCGGATATACAGTGAACTGCCGCCGGCGCGGCTAACACTACAAGGTAAGGAAGCTTGATGAACATAATCAAGACAAACCGGACGCGCAGTTTGCGCGCCCGGTCTATGGCTGAAGGGGCGATGAGGATCGTATTCATCGCCGCCGCGTGCGCGTGCATACTGTGCGTCGCGCTTATTTGCGCTTTTCTGCTGGCCAACGGCGTGCCCGCGATCGCAAAGATCGGGCCGCTGAGTTTTCTTACAGGCACGCGCTGGAAGCCTGGGCAGAACATATACGGCACCGCGCCGATGATAATAGGCAGCCTGTATGTCACCGCCGGTGCGGTGGCCGTCGGCGTGCCAATCGGCGTGCTGACCGCCATGTACCTGGCGCGGTTCGCGGGCCGCCGGTCGTACCGCGTTATCAGTCCGGTCGTATCGCTGATGGCCGGGATACCCTCTGTCGTGTATGGTTTCTTTGGGATGGTCGCGCTGGTGCCGATCGTCAGGGCCTGGTTCGGCGGCGGCAAGAGCGTGCTGACCGCTGCACTGCTGCTGGGCGTGATGATACTGCCCACCGTGATACGCGTGTCGGAGGCCGCAATCCGCGCCGTGCCCGATCATTATTATGAGGGCGCGCTGGCGCTGGGAGCGTCGCATGAGCGCGGCGTGTTCTTTGTCGTTCTGCCGGCGGCGAAATCGGGGGTCATGGCCGCCGTGGTGCTGGGCATAGGCCGCGCGATCGGCGAAACGATGGCGGTCATTATGGTCGCGGGGAATCAAGCCCTGATACCGCACAGCATACTGGATGGCGTGCGCACGTTGACCGCCAACATAGCTCTTGAGATGGGCTATGCCGCCGACCTGCATCGGGAGGCGCTGATCGGCTGCGCGGTGGTGCTGTTCGTATTCATACTGCTGATCAACCTGTTGTTGTCGGCGGTGCAAAGGAGGCGTGCATGAGTGTCATGAACGCGTCTAATAAATCTAAACGCCGCGTCGATTGGGTATCGTTGCTGCTGCGCGCGCTGGTATACGCGGCGGCGGCGGCGACGACACTGTCCGCGCTGGGGATGATAGGGTTTATCCTGGTCAAGGGCGTGCCGCACATCACCGCGCCGCTGTTCGCGTGGCGGTACACCAGCGATAACGTCTCGCTGACGCCCGCGCTGATCAACACGGCGCTCATGACCGCGCTGGCGTTGGCCATCGCCGCGCCTCTAGGCATACTGTCTGCGGTATACCTGGCGGAATACGCGCGGCGCGGCAATCGATTGGTGAAGGTCATACGCATGGCTTCTGAGACGCTGGCGGGCGTGCCGTCGATAGTGTTCGGGCTGTTCGGGTTCCTTTTCTTCGTGATCGCGCTGAAGTGGGGGCTGTCGATGCTGGCGGGTGGGTTCACGCTGGCGATAATGATACTGCCGCTGATTATGCGCACTGCTGAGGAGGCCATGCTCGCCGTCCCTGATCTGTACCGCGAGGGGAGCTTCGGGCTGGGAGCGGGGCGGCTGCGCACCGTGTTCAGGATCGTGCTGCCCGCCGCGTCGCCCGGGATACTGGCCGGGATCATACTGTCGATTGGTCGCGTGATAGGCGAGTCGGCCGCGCTGATACTCACGGCGGGCACCGCCGCGAAGAGTTCCGCGTCGCTGATGAAGTCGGGACGCACGATGGCCGTTCATATGTACGCGTTATCCAACGAGGGACTGCATATCGATGAAACATACGCGACGGCGGTCGTGCTGATCGTGCTGGTGGCGTTGATCAACGCGCTGTCCTCGTGGGCGGCGAAGAGAGCGGAGGCGGCGATGACAGGTGGAGCGGATGAATAGCGGCGTGGTTGTAAAAACTATCCATCAGAAGAACGCGCAAAAGAACACGGTTAATACGGCGGCTCGGATCAAGATCAACATCAAGGAACTGAACCTGTACTATGGCGCGTTCCAGGCGCTAAGGAACGTCGGCGTCCAATTCCCGGCGAACGAGATCACCGCGCTGATCGGCCCGTCAGGCTGCGGCAAGTCCACGCTGATAAAGACCATCAACCGGATGAACGACTTGATCGAGGGCTGCCGCGTTACGGGCACGATCCTGTTGGACGGGGAAGACATACGTCATGGCATGGACGTCAGTCTGCTGCGCAAGCGCGTTGGTATGGTGTTCCAGAAGCCGAACCCGTTCCCTATGAGCGTGTATGACAACGTGGCGTTCGGCCCGCGCACCCACGGAGTGAGGGCGCGAGTCGCGCTGGACGAGATCGTCGAGAGGTCGCTGCGTGACGCGGCGATATGGGATGAGACCAAGGATAGGCTGAAGAAGAGCGCGCTGGGGCTCTCCGGCGGTCAGCAGCAGCGGCTGTGCATCGCCCGCGCGCTGGCCGTTCAACCTGAGGCGCTGCTGATGGACGAACCGACCTCCGCGCTGGATCCGATATCAACGTCCAAGATAGAGGATCTGATTGCCGAATTGAAGAAAGACTATACTATCATCATCGTTACCCACAATATGCAGCAGGCGGCGCGCGTATCCGACAAGACGGCGTTCTTCCTGCTGGGCGCGCTGATAGAGTTCGCCAAGACGGACGATATGTTCAGTATGCCCGGCGACAAACGCACGGAGGATTACATTACGGGGAGGTTTGGATGATGCGCAAGCGATACGAACAGCAGCTGGAGACCATGCATACCAACCTGATCCAGATGGGCGCGCTGTGCGAGGACGCGATAGCCGGAGCGGCCAAGGCGCTGCTTGAAGGCGACGACGCGACCCGTGCCAAGACGACTGCGCTGGAGCACGACATCGACCTGATGGAGCGCGACATCGAGCAGATGTGCCTGCGCCTGCTGCTGCATCAGCAGCCTATGGCATCCGACCTGCGCCGGGTGACCGCCGCGCAGATGATGATCATCGATATGGAGCGAATTGGGGATCAGGCGGCGGACATAGCGGACATATCCGCGTTCATGAAGGGCAGCCCGATCAAGAGCGACGTGCACATCGCGGACATGGCGCGCGCCACGGCCAAGATGGTGACTGAGAGCATCGATTCATTCGTTAGGGAGGATCTGGCGCTGGCGCGTTCGGTCATAGCATATGACGACGTGGTAGACGAACACTTCACCAACATCAAGCGGGAGTTGATCGACAGGCTGCAGCGCGACGGAGCGTACGCCCAGGAATGCCTGGACCTGCTAATGATCAGCAAATACTTTGAACGCATCGGCGACCACGCGGTCAACATCGCTGGGTGGGTGGTCTATTTTATCACGGGCAATCGCGAGGTGGAGAGCCTGTGATATACTTGCTGGAGGACGACGCGGGCATACGCAGCTTGGTGATGTACGCGCTGGTGCAGGCGGGGATGGATCCGCGCGGATACGGCACGGCGGCGGCGTTCTGGCGGGCAATGCGGGAAAAAAAGCCCGACATAGC
>JAISBH010000003.1 GCA_031266295.1 Oscillospiraceae bacterium
CACCACAACACGCTGTTCAACTGGGGAAGTACGCGTTGGTTTGAAGCGTTGATTCCGCTTTACTGGCTATACAACCGCCGACCGGAAGAGTGGATACTCGAAACGGCGCTGCACATGCGATCGCAAGGCGTTGACTACCGCCAGGTATTCGATCCGTACATTGACGGTGAATTCAAGCGTCAATGGACTTTCACCACACACGTAGTAAACCTTGGCATGATGTTCAAACAGGAGGCTCTTGTATCCCGGTTGTTAGGCGGGGATCCTGACGCGTTTGCTGAAAAGGCATATGAGACTCTAAGGAAGTATCACAGCATGGCGAACGGTCACTTCACCGGCGACGAATGCGTCGCGGGGGATTCACCTACCCAGGGCGCCGAGCTGTGTTCAGTTGTGGAAGCGATGTTCTCATTTGAAACCCTGCTGTCCATAAGCGGCAATCCGAGGTGGGGCGACTTGCTGGAAACCCTGGCGTTCAACGCATTGCCGGCGACGATCAGCCCCGACATGTGGTCGCATCAATATGACCAAATGACCAATCAGGTTCGTTGTGAACGCTTGCCGGATGAGAATGTTGTGTTTGGCACCAACGGCCCTGAATCGCATTTGTTCGGTCTGGAGCCAAACTTCGGCTGTTGCACGGCGAACTTTAATCAAGGATGGCCGAAACTTGCATTGCATTCGTTTATGCAGGCGCCGGACGGTGTAGCCTCTTGCGTGATTGTGCCAAGCACAGTGGAGTTCCAGCATCGCGGCGCTAACGTATCGGTGGTTCTTGATACAGAATATCCATTCCGTAACGCTGCCAGATATACGGTCACCGTAGATAAACCCGTACGAATGGCACTGCATCTGCGTATACCCTCGGCGGCAAAAAGCGCGGTTGTCAACGGAACCCCCGCAAAGCCCGGCATGTTCTACGTAATTGAGCAGGAATGGATTGGGACGCAGGAGATAAATATCTCATTTGAATATGAGTGCCGCTTGGATGAGCGTCCCCGTGGAATGCGCGCGCTGTGGCGCGGTCCGTTGCTTTACTCTGTGGCAATAGGCGAAGACTGGAAGAAGCGAGAATATGAGGAAAACGGCGTACTGCGTCAATTCCCGTATTGTGATTGGGCGATCTTGCCGACGACGGATTGGGCGTACGCGTTCACTGATGACGCGGCTATGACAAGCGAACTGAAGGAAAGCCCTGTAGGAGCGGTTCCGTTCTCGCCAGACGGCGCGCCGTGCGAGTTACACGCGCTGCTATTTCCTGTTGACTGGCGCGAGGAAAACGGCATATGCCTCGTTCGGCCGGAAAGCACGACCCCTATCGCCGAAGCTCGCCGCGTTCGCATGATCCCTTATGGATGCACTAACCTCCGCATGACTGAAATGCCGGTTGCCCAAGTATAACGGAACAAGGCGGCGGGGCTGTCGCGCAGTCAAACTGAAACTGCGCGGCAGCCGCATTACATTAATTGAAATTAATTGACAAAGCACGAGGCAGAAGATGCGTCCGCATACAACTATAGCATGTTGAAAGGGGACATGATCTTTTCCGTTGAATCTGATATATATTTGGAGAGAGAGTTTGGCATTAGTATTGAACATATAGTATTATTTATATATGACGACGCACGAATTTCGACTGTATATGCCAATGAGCTGGCGATAGATAACAAAAAATATTCCGCGAAGCTGGAATGAAATTCCCAGCATGATACGTTAATTAGGTGTGACTCTGTGAGGGATCACAACAAAATTGATGTGGAGGTGACATGCGGAAGTTGGTTAGGCCATCGTCTCGCGCGGTGAGCGCGGGCAATGTTTCTAGGTATGAACATGTCACTGTGCTGGGCGAAACCCGCGACCATTGGTACTACATCCGCATGGATCGCAATGTAACAGGCTATGTGCAGTCAAGCGGCGTCACGCTGGGTTCTGCGCAGAGAAAGGGGGACTCCAAATAAACGTCTCTACCTCCGCCGACCGCGCGAAGGCCATGCGCACAGCGCTGCTCTACCTGCGCGAACGCGCGCGCACCGAGAGCGAGATACGCGATAAACTGGAGAAGAAGGGGTTCGACGCAGAGGTCGTTGCTTACATATTAACGCGTCTGCGCGCAACCGGATTACTAGACGACGCGCGTTTCGCGAGAGATTGGGCGCAGGCGCGCGCGCGTAAGGCGATAGGCTCGCGCCGAATTCGACAGGAATTGCGCATGAAGGGCGTGTCAGACTCCGACACCGACGCGGCGATAATCGCCATGCGCGACCAAGACGCAATCCAGGATGCGGAATTCGGCGATTCAAGCGAATATGATCCCGCTCTGGCAAGCGCAGTCGCGTTCGCGCGGCGCGGATTGCGCCGATTGAGCGGTCAGCCCGACGCCGACGTCCGGCGCAAACTGACTCAATCGCTGGTGCGGCGCGGATACAGCTTCACAGACGCGAGGAGCGCGGTTTCCAGCGCCATGTTAAACGAGGAAGACGCAGATGATTCCGACTATACCGAATAATCCTGGCCGATGCAATGCACCCGCGCCCAGAAACGTTTATTATATAGACGAATTTGGGGAGGTTAAGTCCCTATGAGGATGGGTTATAACAGATTGCCGCGATTGATCGCGCTGCTGCTGATCGCCGCTATCGCGCTGATGGGCTTCAGCGCGTGCACACTGAAACTGCCGTGGGCGAACGGCACCGCCACCGAGGGTGACGGCGACGGAACCGACCAGACGGAATCGACATTGCCCCCGGTCAACAAGCAGCCCACGCCAACGCCCAAGATTACGCCGGAACCGACCATCACGCCTCGTCCGATCGACATGGCGGTGGAAACGGCGGCGCCCGGTTCGACGCCGCTACTTATTGAGCCGATAGACAAGCCCAAGCGCACGTTCGTGTACGTCGAGTACGCGTCGACCTCGCTGGGATTAGCGTTCAACGTCCCTGGGGATTGGATCGAAACCGCGCTGGACGATGAGACCGTGATGTTTTCAGAACCGCCAGCTACCGCGATGGACGGTTTCCCGGCGGAGCTGATCGTCAAGTGCGTGCAAAACTCGTCCAACCAGGCGTCCGACGACGCAATCTCCGCGCTGAACGGTCTCGTCGAATCGCTCAAAATCCGATATCCTAACGTGGAGATGAGCCTGCGCGCAGACAACAACAAGATACTCGGCGAGCCGGGCTACTACTATAACTTCCGCGTCGCGCAGGAGAACGCGAAGGCGATACGCGGACGGGTGGTCGTAGCCGCCGCGAACAGGCTGCTGATCTCCGTGCAGCTGCTGGCGCCGGCGGGGTATTACACAGATTATCTAGATATCGTGCGGGAAGTCCGTACGTCCATAAAGCAGTGATCAACGCGTAAGGACGCGGATCTTATGCGTTAAGCGGCGGCGTAAGTATAGAGTACTCCGAACCGTTAAGGGTTTCCTGCATTCGCGCATCTGTTCGCCGCTCGCGCCGGTTCGTTCCGTCGGCGGATCGTAAGGGAGTCTTCTCCGCGCACCTTAGCGAGCGACGGAAATCTACCGCGAATCCGTGGAAATTCTTAGGGCCTGTTCGAAAAAGATCGCAGTGGGGATTAGGGTAGATTTTTCGAACAGGCCATAGCGATTCGGAGTATATTTTGATTCCTTTACGCTTTATTCTTTAATTCAGCGGGCTCCGATTTTACCGGTATGGAGGCGCGATCGACGAGATACTTGGTGTCGACCAGCCCCTTAAACCCGTTATACTGCGCGGTGAGGAATGAACCTGTGCCGGTCTCGTCGCCGATAACCGTGACCAGGGCTGATTCCGGTATGTCGGTGATCCTGTCCGCGTCTTCCTTGGCGGTTGATCGCCACATGCTGACGCCCTTGCCCATGATGGTCTTAACGACGCCAGTCCAGGGTGGTTTGGGCAGCGTGGAGGATCCATCTGACGCCGATGGTTGAGTAGTATTTGGTTTTCCGGCAGCAGAGGCTGTGGCAGCCTGTTTAGCTGCAGCTTGTTTGATTGCGATCTGTTGCGCGTCTCCGTCCGGTATTTGCGAAATGATTGTGTTAGGATAATAAAACTCAAGGATGGCGCGATATCCTATCCCTTGTTTTGCGGCATATTTTGCGCCCTCCTGACTCATTCCAACGCCGTGACCGTTTAATGGTTTCCCTACAGCCGCGTCCCATGGATCAGGCTGCGCTATCGCCCATGCGCGTTCTCCACCCCAAACCTCCTTTGACGAGCGCGTATGTCCGCCGTTGGACGCGGTGTACCAGGCGTTTACGACATGGCCGCCGTACAGCAGCACCTCTCCAGCCGTCTCGTTAACGGCCTGGATACTGCGTTTTATAGCGGAGTCGGCGCGATATTTGAATGCTTGATATTGGGCTGTGTCGTCCGGGGTTGCACCGCCCTTTATGATTGCCGAAATATATGACCGCGACGCGACCGCCTGCGCCTTCTGCGCTTCCAGCGGCGCGGAAGCGCCTATCTCGCTTGGTACGACGTACTTCAGGTATTCTTCAAGAGGAAGCGTGATCGCACCTGCTCCCCAGCGTTCGGTGTTTTCTGCTCTTTTCCCTGATAACCTAATGGTAACATCCATCGGACTGGCCTCCTTTACGGCGCGGAGATTTCATGTCTTGATGTGTTCGTAGGTGCTATACTTCGTGCTGCTCGGAGCTTCCCGCCTTCGCTAGGCTTTCCGCCGCGAATCCACGGGAATTCTTAGTGATATGGGGTATATATTCTTAGCCGGAGTAACACAGAACTTAGGGTCTGTTCGAAAAATCCCGTGTAGGTCTTAGCGCTGTAACACGCGAAATCGTCCTTGCAAATTGGTGAGATTTATGCAACAATAATCGTGGAATTTTTATATGCGGAGGCAAGCTCGAATGACCACAAACAACAAATTGCTGAACATTCGCGGCATAGGCGATGGTATGCAAGGAAAAAACTATATCTTCGACGACATCATGGCTTTCCTTATGGAAAGGTTGGGCAGGCCTGAGTTGGACTATTGGCTGTTTACGGGCGTCACAGGCGACGGCGTCGCCATGGTCTACAACCGAAAGCCGACGACCCATTGCGAATACTGCGTTTCGGGTTTTCTTGCCGGGTCGCGGTATGTTCGGTCTGTGTTCGAAGCTGTCGGATATGGCTGCGATTATATCACAGCGGCGCAGGTGAACATGGACAAGGCAGCTTGGTTGAAGAAGCTGATGGAATCCATCGACAAGGGTATTCCGGTCGTCGTAAAAACCGCCTTATCTGATATGCCCGCGTTTCCCAATGATGTGGGTACATACTTTCTCTGTGTAGGCTATGAAGACGGCGGAAACGCTCTGCTGTTTGTCAGTAATTCCGAAGGATCGCTGTACAAATACCACGCTGCGGGCAAAATCCGGCAGGACTGGATTTTTGTCGGCGAGAAGGTAAAAGAGTTTACGGCTGACGAGATCGTCCGCGCTGCCGCCGTAAACATGACACATTGGCTGTCTTTCCCGGAAAAAGACGGCGTATTCTTTGGTGCGCAGGCGTTTCGCGCCTGGGCGGACGATATTGGAAGCGGGCGCTACG
Organism: Oscillospiraceae bacterium; assembly: GCA_031266295.1. Lineage (GTDB taxonomy): Bacteria > Bacillota > Clostridia > Christensenellales > Aristaeellaceae > BNUH01. The sequence continues at coordinate 5,559 of JAISBH010000003.1, forward strand.
ACAACGAAAGCGACATGTGGGGCAATTACGGCGTCTTTTTCTGCAATTTGGCGACTAATTCATGGGCGAATAATATAAGTGACGCGCCACACGCATCATTATTGTATAAATTGGCGAAGTTAAACCCGGAATACTCAGACGTGAGAGATAAGGTAGCAGAGCAATATTTCAGAATCGGAAACGGCGACGGTAAGGGCGGAATCTGGAATGAACTTGAAGGTCTCGGCGGCGGATTCAATGCGAATCACGAAACGCTGCACGATAACAGGGCGCAGATAGCGGCAAAATTGCGGGAAGCCGCTGAATGTACGGATGAAATTGTGCGGGTGTTGACTGAAAAAATGGAGGGTTAGTGGATATGAACGCTATACTAAACAATTTCTACTGGTCGGATGTTGACTGGAGCGCGGAGCAATCCCCCGTTGAAAAATATCAGCAACTCATCCGTTGGGCGAGACATGCGCGGGGTAAAAATCCCACCGCTTTCGACCAAATCACCGAATGGATACTTGACGATAGTGAATGGACACAGGACAAGCTCGCTGGCAACGAGCAAGCGCTAATGCGCGGTCTTATCGGGCGCTTTCGGGAGCAAACGGCGCTGTTTCGCGAGTGGCTGAAGGAGCTTGAGCCTCACGGCGTGGTAAATGATGCTGTGTGGGACACTCTTGATACTTTTGAGAATGCACTTAACGGAAAAGTGAACAAACATTTGAGCGAGCCTGTCACTAAATTGTTCGCCGATTTTTCGGTTATGCTTGACCGCGATATTCGTAAGCAAATCGCGGGTAACAAAACAGGCGCGGAGGGCGTTGACACCGTTGAAATTTACGGATATGTCAATCATCTGAAAGACTATGACGCAAGCGTTCAGTGGGCGCTGTTTATGCCGCAGGTGGTTATGGATCAGCAAAATGGCTTTAAGGTTGTAAGCTTTGAATACAAAACCATGCCGGCAATGCGGTTTATCGGGCGTGAGGACGATTGGCAGCTTGATACACACAGAGCGCTTTTTCAAGTATTAGACGGGCTGGGCGAATATAAGTCCGGCTTTGATTATGACATATTACTGATGCATCATTACGGGAAAGGTGTTGACGTCGGGGCGTGGCACGGATTTTGGGGGAGATTTTTTAAGGAAGACACGCCTGTGCCGGACGGATTTGTTTCGTTTGATTTTATCCCTCATTTTGATGATACGCCCGGTTTGCCGTTTGGCTCGCAGTTCGCTTTTGCGATATTTGAGGGTGATAACGATGCCATCCATAAAGAGGAAGGCTACGATGTGTCCGCGATGTATGACGTCACCCGCAACACCATGCTTGGGCAAAACGCGATGATCCCGTATCCCGCCAAATACTGGTACGCCGAGGTCTTTCTGAACGGACACGAAAACCCCAGCACGGCGTATCTGTTCAGCGCGGATTTCTAAGGAGAGAAACGAAGCCCTGACGGTTGTGTCCATCCGTGGCCGCCAGGGCTTTTATGTATAATCTATGCTGCACGAACCGCTGCGGCGGGACGCTGTTCGATCTGCGGATCGAATGCGCTTTAAGTTTGTGGCGCCCCGCCACTGTGTTGTGGGATGACTATTACCTACAGCGTTTTCACTGGCGGGGCGCGGGAGTGAGGGCTTCGATTTTACCGATGATAACTGGCTCGATGCATTGGGGAACGCCCCCCTTCCCCCATATGCGCTAAGATGGATATATATGGTAGCATAATTAGAATTATGATACCATATATAGTGGAGTGGCGAGCGAGAAGCAGTTGTCTACAGAGTCCAGCTACGCCATAGTGTTTGAGATTGCACACGGATAAACACTTAGTGATCCGTTTTGTGTTGTTCGTCCGCATACCGGATGCATCACAGTACTTCCTATCAGGTGCAATCCCTTTGAAAGGAAGTGTCGTACTGCAGCGTCATGCTATATATAGCGCTGATTAGTTAATGAAAGCACTATATATATATATTAGTTCAAATTGGGGAAGGGGGGCGATCCTCGTTCCCCCGTTCCCACCCTGCGCCCCGCCAGTG
>JAISBH010000034.1 GCA_031266295.1 Oscillospiraceae bacterium
GGTGGCGGTATGCGTTTGCTGGAACTTCATGCTGATGAAGCTCGGCCCCGTCAACCAGCTGCTGGCGCGTGTAGGTATAAACGTCAATGTATCCTGGACCCAAAGCCGCGCTTACGCGATATGGGCGATTATAATCGTCAGCGTGTGGCGCAACGCGGGCTATTACATGGTTATGTACCTGGCCGGGCTTCAAGGTGTGCCCGCCGAGCTTTATGAGGCCGCGACGGTGGACGGCGCGACCGCTTGGCAGAAATTCTGGAAGATCACGCTTCCGATGCTCACCCCGACGACGTTCTTTGTGTCCATAATGCTGACCATAGGCTGCTTCAAGATATTCGACGTCGTGCAGATAATGACCGAGGGCGGTCCGGGCCGCGCGACGAAGATGCTTGTCAACTATATATATCAACTATCCTTTACTGAGTTAAAGTACGGGCAGGCTAGCGCCGTGGCGATGGCGCTGTTTCTGATCGTTCTCGCGGTGACGCTGGTGCAATTCACGATTGAGAAGAAGTGGGTCAATTACATGTAGGGCGGTGAACGGATGCAATCCATCTTGCCGGATAATGTCAGTAAAATCAAGAATGCGAAAAAGGCCGCGCCGCTTAAGATAATCGGGTCGATTATTCTGCACGCCGCGCTGATAACGCTGTCGATTGTCGCGCTGCTGCCGTTCTTCTGGATGATCTCGTCCTCGCTCAAGCTGGACAACGAGGTGTTCCGCTATCCAATGCGCTGGCTCCCGACCGTCTACCACTGGGAGAATTACCGCGTCATCTGGACGCGCGTCACGCTGGGAACGTACTTCCGCAACACCGCGATCGTGGCTGTCACGGTCACATTTATGCAGCTGTTGACGAGCAGTTTCGCGGCGTACGCGTTCGCGAAGATGCGTTTCAGGGGCCGCGACACGCTGTTCTTGGCGTACGTGGCGACTATCGCGGTGCCCTGGCAGGTGTACATGGTGCCGCAGTTCATAATGATGCGCAAGGCGGGGCTGTATGACACGCTGTGGGCGCTGATCGTGCTACAGAGTTTCTCCGCGTTCGGCGTGTTTTTGATGCGGCAGTTCTATCTGGGCATCCCGAACGACCTGAACGAGGCCGCGCGCATCGACGGTCTCTCCGAATACGGCATCTGGGCGCGCATAATACTGCCGCTGGCCGCGCCTGCCGTCGCGACGCTGTGCATATTCACGTTCGTCACGACGTGGAACGACTACATGGGTCCGCTGATATACCTGACCAAGGATGAAAACAAGACCATCCAAGTGGGGCTGCGCAGGTTCATCCAGCAATACACGAGTGATTATCACTTGATAATGGCCGCGTCGCTGGTGTCGCTCATCCCGGTGGGGGCGGTGTTCTTGTTCCTGCAAAGGTATTTCATTGAGGGAATCGCGACTACTGGGATAAAGGGGTAATGCAATATAATGAGTATTCCGGCGAATAAACCACGCATGATCATGTTCGACTACGGCCATACGCTGCTGGCTGAATTGGGCTTCGACGCCTTGCGCGGCATGGAAGCGGTCATGAAATATGTCACCTCAAACCCGCTGAATCTGACCGCCGGACAGGTGAATGAGTTCGTTGGCGGCTTGTACGTTGATATCTCCGCAAAGACCAAGCCGGTTGATTTGGAGATCAACAACATCGGCCTTACGCGTCTTGCATATGAGTATCATCGTTTGGAATTCTCGCTGTCCTACCAGGAACTGGAGCAGGTATGGTGGGACGTTAGCGCGCCGGGCGCATACCTGCCGCATGTGCGCGATATGCTGACGTTTTTGCGTGAGGACGGTGTCCGCACCGGTATAATCAGCAACATGTCATACTCCGACACGTCGATGAAGGCTAGGATCAGCGAGTTCTTCCCGGAGCATTCATTTGAATTCATAATGGTATCCAGCGACTATTTATTGCGCAAACCCGCCAGGCTGCTGTTCGAGACGGCGCTGCGCAAGGCTAATCTTCCGGCGGAGGACGTATGGTTCTGCGGCGATTCGATAATCGCAGACATACCAGGCGCGGCTTCTGCGGGTATATTTCCCGTGTGGTATGAGGATCTGACGATGAGGAACGAGTTCGCGACCCTTCCCGGCATTATACCGGAGGCCGATCATCTGCACATCCACGACTGGCTGGAATTGATCGACGCGCTGCGGGAGTACGAGATCGGGGGGATTCGTCAATGAATCTGGAAGGCGCAAGGGTAATCGCCGTTCGGGACGCGAAGACCGTCTACCTTGACGGCGAGACTAACAGCGCGGTAAAGGTATTCGAACGCTCATATGCGAAAGCGGGGATTCTCAATGAGGCGCTGAATCACGCGATTATTGAGGAAACGGCGCTGCCCGTGCCCGCGCTCAAGTCCGTCGAGACGATCGACGGGAAGTGGGCGATCGCCACCGAGTACATCCCTGGTAAGACGCTGGCGCAGCTGATGGCCGAGGATGCGGATAACCTGGAGTTGTATCTCGATATGCTTATCGAGGTGCAGATGGATATCCACGACGCGCGCGCTCCGCGGCTTAGCAGGCTTAAAGACAAGATGTATCAGAAGATCCAGCAGGCCGATATTGACGCCGCAACGCGCTATGAGATTCACCATAGGCTGGCGTCGACGCCTGCACATAACAAGGTCTGTCACGGCGACTTGAACCCTACCAACATCATTATCGATGATGCTGGCCGTCCGTTCGTTCTTGACTGGGCGCATGTGACGCAGGGAAACGCGTCGGCGGACGCGGCGCGCACATACTTGCTATTCCGCCTGGCCGGGGATGAGGAGACGGCCGACAAATACATGGATATGTTCTGCGAGAAGACCAGCACCAACAAGCGGTATGTCCAGCAATGGCTGCCTATCGTCGCGGTATCCCAATCCGTAAAGGGCAAGCCTCAAGAGAGGGAGTTTCTATTAAGCTGGGCTAGCGTATTTGAATACGAGTAGGAGTAGTTATTGCAAACGAATGAAGATTGATGTATGCGCAGGGAACGCTTGCAAGGCGAAGGGTTCGGAACAGGTGATGGAGCAATTGCGCGCGCTAATCGATGAAAACGATCTCGACGCGGCCGTCAGCATGAAGGACGTTGGTTGTATGACGAATTGCGGGAAGGCTGTGTGCGTGACGATTGACGGGAATCTATACTCGGTCTCGCCGGAAACGGCGGGGCTGTTCTTTAAGGATCATGTGATGGGCAGGGCGATTGGGTAGCGGGAGGGGAACCCCCTCTGTCGCTGCGGCGATACGGCGCATCCGCGCCTTCGGGAAGGGGATTGCGATCCCCCTCCCGACCTTCCCCCCCGGGGAAACCCCCTCTGTCGCTGCGGCGACATCTCCCCCTGAGGGGGCGATGAGGGTTGTCGGTTACGTTACGAGACAGAGTATCGGAGCATAACTGGTTGGCCGAAACCGATGGCTTGTGCGCCACGATGGTCCAGGCGAAGCCTGGTCAGGATTCGAAAGGGCGGATAGCCCTTCGCAGGGTATCGGGACAGAGTCCCGCAAACCCCGTCGTACCCCCCATCGGGGGGGAGGGCACTGAAAAAGTCTCAACTTGGAAAATAATTCCGCTACATCTTGTGCTGCTACATAAAAATGTCGGCACATATTGTGGTTATCTGCAAGATCAAAGGACTTTTTCAGTGCCCTC
>JAISBH010000103.1 GCA_031266295.1 Oscillospiraceae bacterium
CGAAGGTTCCAGCCAGTTCGGCGAGCTTCGGGTCGTCTAGCGTGTCGCCGCCGATGATCGGGCCGTTGTATCCCAGCTCGCGCGCCTGCTTGGTGATCAGGCCGGCGCTGGTGCCGTTCTGCACGGAGGTAAAGATGACGTCCGGTTCGCCCTTGAGCGCCTCGGTCAGCAGCGCGGTGAAGTCCTGATTTTCGCTGGTGAAGTTGCCCGTGGATACGACGGTCGCGTCCGGGTAGTTCTTAATCTCATTGTTGAAATAGGTGACCAGGCCGACCGCGTAGTCGGATTCGATGTCCTGGAATATCGCGACTTTTTTGTATCCGTTCTCGACGGCGTAACGCGCGAGCATCGTGCCTTGGAACGGGTCGATGAAGCAGATGCGCGCATACCATTCGCCCTGCGTAACCATCGGGTTCGTGGACGTGGCGGTCAAAGCGGGGATGCCCGCTTCGCTGAACACAGGATCACCGGCCATTGACAGACCGGAACCATAGCTGCCCAGTACCGCGACGACGCCTTCGGAGGCCAGCTTCGCGGCTGCGTTGGACGCGATGACCTTGTCCGATCCGTTGTCGGCAACTACGAATTCCACTGGCAGACCCAGGATCTCCGGATACAGTTCCTTGGCCAGCTCGTAGCCTTCCATTTCCATCGCGCCGCCATTCGCGGTTGCGCCCGTGATCGGCTCAAATATACCGATCCTGACCGTGCCATCCGCCAGCGCAAGCGCCGGCACGAGCATCATCGCTACCAGCGCGAGCGCCACGATAGTCTTGATTTTCTTCATCTAAATCCCTCCGCCTTCATTCAATGGACATATCCGATAGACGTGTCCCGAGTCATTGTCAGTATAACAATTCGCAAGTCATTTGTCAACGACTCAGTTAGAAAAATTGCAATTAGTCATCGTCGATCCTTCACATTTGTTATCGTTAATAATCGTTCATGAACGCCCACGACTCGTGATCGTTACAGTCGTTGTTAATTTTGTGAGTCATAAACAAACGGGATTCCACTAAAAATATCACAGAATCGTAAAAATAGGGCTTGCCATTTCCTGTTTTTTGGGTATACTGGAAATCGATGGAAGACAAGCCTGGCCTTAAGAAATACCTGTCGAAAAGACCCGCCGCCGACCTTGCGGAGCGTCGACGCAGGCGCATCGCCGTCATTGGGTTGACGGCGGCTCTGCTGGCGCTGATCGGCTGCACAGTCGCGTTCAGCTCGTCGCTGATGCGCTGGATCGGCGATCCCGCACAGTTCAGGGCATGGGCCGAGAGTCACGGCGCGGTGTCCAAGCTGGCCATGGCGGCCATATGCGCCGTACAGGTAGTGTTGGCGTTCATACCGGGCGAGCCGGTACAGATAGCGGCGGGCATGGCGTTTGGGACATGGTGGGGCGTGCTGTTAACGCTGTCGGGTATCCTCCTTGGACAGGCGATTGTGTTCATACTAACCAAACGGTACGGCATCCGTTTTGTGGAGTTGTTCTTCGACAAGGATCAGGTGTACAGTCTGCCGTTGTTCGTGGATCGCCGCAGGTTGGATGCGATGATATTCTTGCTGTTCTTCATACCCGGCGCGCCGAAGGATCTGCTGACGTACGCCGCTGCGCTGACGCCGATTGGTATGGGTCGATTCCTTCTGCTTAGTATAACCGCGCGTGCGTCAGCTGTCATCGCGTCGGCGTGGGGCGGATCGGCCATTAGCGGCAGTCGCTGGATGCAGGCTCTGTGGATACTGGGCGCGACCGCATTGGTAGGGCTGGCTGGCATACTGTACTACCGCCGGATTCATCGTCGACACGCTTCTACCAACAGCGGCGCGCAGCGCGAAGCGGGCGCGGGTCCGCAGAAAGCCGAAGGTTTTCTTACCTGTACAAAGAGAGCGGCGGGTAATGACCCGGAAGATCTATGAAGCGACAATGAATTCACGGAATTCAGTGAATGTTGTGATATCATGGAATTCTTGAGTCGGGATTGTATCAAGAAATGACGAGAGCACTCGGATTCATGGCGTTTTTGTTAAATCTTGGAATATCGGCAGGGAATTCCTGGAATAGACCGAATTTCCTTGACTTGAAGAGGTCTGTGTCTCATACGGACGTGCTATGCGTCCGGGATTTATATAGTTGTTTGTGGGGGTGGACGTGATGAACGCCCAAGGCAGGAGCCAACGCCCGGGTACGAACGCGTCGCGCGAGGAAAGCACCGCGCGTTCCGCGCTTTCGTTGCGAGAAGAGGAACTGCGTTCCCCATCGTTTATACGATTTGGACGCGCCGAGGAGGCCGCTCGAGAGGCGGAGCAGCGCGAGGCCGCGAAACGCGCTGTAGCGCGCCAGGCTCAACTAAATGCATATGAAGCGGAGATGGAGCGAATGCGCCAGGCGTCATCAGTGCCGGTCGGCTCGGCTATACCCAACGCTGAAGGCAATCTTCGCGCCGCGTCCGGCGACGCGTATGAACAGTACGGCGGTTATAGGGGTTATGCGGGAGCGTCGGATTACTCGGGCGGTTCATCGGCAGCGCGTGCTTCAGCGGCTGCGGCGCCGCGAACCGTGTATCCCGCGCCATACGCGGCGGCTGGGGCTGCGGCGCAGCCGGTTACGCGCGATCCTGGCCAACAGCGGTTGAACCGCGTAGGATCCACGTCGGCGGCGTTGAGAAGCGGCGCGGTTGGTTCGGGTGGTTACGGGGATTCCGTTTCGAGAGGTTTGCCCGGCGGGCGATCAGGATACAGTGCGGCTACGAGGTCTGTGGCTCGTCCGCGAGCAAGACGGCGGATACCGTTGCTGTTCTTCTGTCTGCCGCTGATAGCGGTAATGCTGGGGCGTACCATCGCGTTTGGCTCATCCATTGAGGCGATGATCCGCACCAACGCGCAGGGTAACGCCGCGCTGGAACAATTTATAATGGATAATCATATTGAATTGCACGCCGTGCTGCCCGGTTCGGCTTGGTCGGCGTTGAGTCTGCTGATGATATGCTTGTTCGCTGGATTCGCGGCGAATGTACTGGCGTGGCACAGATCCAGTAAGCCGATGGGAGCGCTGACGGTGTTATGCTATGCTGTAGCGGCGTTTGCGGCTCCGTGGCGTCAGTTCGCGCCGACGATATGCTTCACGCTGCTGCCGGCGTTGCTGTTCAGCGCGCTGTCATGCTACGCGCTGGCTATGGCCCCGCCGGTCAAGCGATCGGTAAGCCGCAGCGTAAAAAGACCGCAGCGTGGAACCGTGAGCGGCGGCAGGTTTCAATAGGTATAGCTGATGCGTACCTTCGTTGCGCTCAATTGCGATCACACTGCCGACCTCGCCGCCGGGGAACCCCCCTTTGTCGCCGCAGCGACAGAGGGGGGTTCTCCCGCCGCAGCGAACAGCCGAGTCTACCGCAGCGCAACCCACCCAGCGGCGTTGCGTAAGGGTGCGTAAGGACTATTCTCACGTGTGAGGCGTAAGGGGGGTACCACGTAGAATTACCCCTTACGCGCCCTTACGCATCTACGCTATTGAACGGGAAAAAATATTCTCCGAATTTTTCTGTTGACAACCGAACGGCGTTGCGTTATACTCGCAACATCCTATTGGCGTAACAATAGGTATGGGTAGGTGTATCTATGTCCGGGTAGGCTACGGGCTGCGGCGGTCGCTGTGAGGGGTATGCGTGCGCGGATGCTGCGGAACCACGCTGCGGGCGGCTCATCCGACGTCGGCGATCTATCTCGAAGCGGAGGGTGACCCCGGAGAATACCGTTTCCGTGAGAAGGCGTCTTGCGAAGCGATTCAACGATTCCCCGCATGATCCCCCCACTCTATCGCTGCGGTACCATTGCGTAAGGGCGTAAGGGGTAATCCTACGTGATACCCCCCTTACGCCTTACACGTGAAAATAACCCTTACGCACCCTTACGCTCCTTACGCAATGACACCGGGTGGGTTGCACGGCGTGAGACCCGGCTGTTCGCTGCGGCGACATCTCCCCCTACGGGGGGCGATGCTGGTTGTCGGTTACCACGCAGCCCGTAACCCCGTCACTTGCAACCCCCATCGTAACCGACAACCAACATCGCCCCCCTAGGGGGAGATGTCGCCGCAGCGACAGAGGGGGCGTCCCCTCCCACATTCTTCAGTCATACTCCACCCTTCAACCGCATATAATAGTATATATTCCGTAACAGCTTCAGCCGCTGTCACGGAATTCCGTTGCGAAAAGAGACTTGCAAAGTGGGGGTGAGTGGTGTATAAAGGGAGCTAGTGGGAATAAAAGGGGGGTGTGATCATGGTCGAGGACTTCGTCGGAACATTCGATCACAGCCTAGATAATAAAGGCCGCACGATCATACCTTCTTCGTTTAGAGAGCGGCTGGGCACAGGGTTTACGGCGGCGATGAACAGCGAGTGGAAGGCGCTTGCGCTGTACCCCGCAGTGAAGTGGGGCGCAATACGCGAGAAACTGTCTCGGATGCGTGACACAGACCCTGCAGCGATGGCGTATAAGCGCATGGTCAGCGCCTACGCTATGCATGTGGACGAGTTGGACGCGCAGGGTCGAGTGCTGCTCCCTAAAGCTATGCGCGAAAAAGCCGGACTTA
>JAISBH010000175.1 GCA_031266295.1 Oscillospiraceae bacterium
GCGTTGGAGCGTGCGCTCGCCAATGTGGTCGAAAACGTCGTCAACCGCGTAGGAGTCGATCTCAATACAGCCAGCGCGCCGCTGCTCGGCTATGTCGCTGGGATCGGCCCGGCGCTCGCGAAGAACATCGTCGCGTACCGTGAGGAAAACGGCGCGTTCACCGACCGCAGGCACCTCAAGAAGGTGCCGAAGCTGGGTGAGAAGGCGTTCGGGCAGTGCGCCGGATTCCTGAGGATCACGGGAGGCAAGAACCCGCTGGACTCCACCAGCGTTCACCCTGAGAGCTACGCGGCGGCCACAGCGCTGCTTAAGCGCGCGGGCGTAAAACTGGACGAACTGATCCGAGGCGGAATCCCCGACATCGAACGGCGCGTGGGTGACCTGTCCGCGCTTTCCGCCGAGCTGGACGTCGGTCTGCCGACACTGCGCGACATCACGGCGGAGCTGACCAAGCCGGGCCGCGATCCGCGCGACGACGCGCCGCCCGTTGTATTCAGCCGCGCCGTGCGCTCATTCGACGACCTGAGCCTCGGCATGGAATTGACGGGTACGGTGCGCAATGTCGTGGACTTCGGCGCGTTCGTGGACATTGGCGTCAAGCAGGACGGCCTGGTGCACGTATCCAAGATGGCGAACCGGTTCATCCGTCACCCAAGCGAGGTTGTGTCGGTGGGAGATACCGTGACCGTGTGGATTGCCGGAGTAGATAAGGATCGCGGCAAGATCGCGCTGACCATGGTGAAGGACAAGACGGCGTGAACCCGCGCTAAACGCTTGCGACGCGGCGCCATTGGCTGTCATCCGCCCTTATTAGCCGCCGCATTTCAGGAAGCCGCCGTGATACGCGACTACCGAGTCCGGCCGACGCGCCTTGACTTTCTCAAGTGACTTCAGGCCCTGCTCCATATCGTCCGTATACTGCGGGTTCGGCCCGGCGAGCTTGCCGTCCGCTATGTTGAACGCGTCTCCGCCGACCATGACGCCGCTGGCCTGCAGGTACAGACAGACGCTGCCGGGCGTGTGTCCCGGAGCGTGAACGGCTTCAATCCCGCCGCAGTACGGTAGAACCTCGCCGTCGGTTACGGTTTGATCGACGTGGATATGTTGGCTGGGAAAACCCTTCTGCGGCGGGAGCGAGCCATCGATGTACGGCGCCTCGTCGGCGTGCGAGATGACGCGCACGTTTGGCGCGAGTTTCAGCAAGTCTTTCACGCAGCCGATGTGATCCAAATCCTGATGGGTCAGGATGATTTCAGTGATGTTCGCGGCGTTCTGTCCAGCCTCGGCGATAGCGCTGGCGAACAGGTCAATCTGGCCGGGATAACCAGCGTCAATCAGCACGGCATGATCTTCGTCCCATGTGAGCACGGGGAACAAGCGTCCGCCGGCGCCGGCGTCGATCTCAAGCATGTGGGTTCGCGGTGCAATCTCCATTAAGCAAGCCTCCTTGTATAATATAGTCCCGGCGTAGGATAACGCCGGGAACCTTGAAGAACCGCAAGCCGTGCGGGATAATATTCTACAACGGACGGAGGGCGCAGAAAACCTCCGCGAGGATAAGCCTCCGTAATATTACTGGCTGGCGTTGTATGCACCCCACCGCGCCATCCCGCCTAACAAAACGCAACTCACCAGAACCGCGTAATCATGAACACAAACAACCCCATAATGCCCATGAACGCCGCTACATATGGCAGCAGCAGCGAGAATATCGCGATGATCATGGCCAGCGAGTCCTTCGCGTCCAAACGCTCCTTAGAAGACGAAACCTCTCCTTTTTTCCGAAAAAAGCGCAAAACGCCCCTGCTTTTTGCCTTGCCGGGATCCGGATATTTATCGGGAAGATTGGCATAGCGTATACGCGCCAGATCCTCTTCCACCCGATCCCCTCCGAAGAGCATTATCGTCAATCCTCCTTTTTCAGCCGATGACACTTCACGAAATGCCCCGTCTCCACCTCGGACAATTCGGGATCGATTGCCCTGCAAACGTCCTCGCAATAGATGCAGCGGGTGTGAAACCGGCAGCCGGGCGGCGGATTCGACGGCGAAGGGATGTCGCCTTCCAGTAATACACGCTTGCGGGCGCGGTTGACCTCGGGATCGAACGTAGGCGCGGCCGCCAGCAGCGCTTCGGTATAAGGATGCAATGGATTCTCGAACAACCGTGTCTTAGGCCCGACCTCTACCAGCTGCCCCAGATACATCACGCCGACTTCGTCGGAGATGAACTTTACGACGGAAAGATCGTGCGATATGAATAAATATGTAAGATTCATTTCCTGCTGCATGTCTTTGAGCAGGTTGATGATCTGCGACTGAATAGAGACGTCCAGCGCGGATACAGCCTCGTCGCATACTATGAATTCCGGGCTTACCGCCAGCGCCCTCGCGATGCATATGCGCTGTCTCTGCCCGCCGGAGAACTGATGCGGATAGCGCCACGCCTGCTCCGGAAACAGTCCGCACTTGCCAATGATGTCGATAACGCTGTCGCGCATCTCGCGCTTGCTCTTAACGATGCCATGCTGGAGCATCGCTTCGCCCACAATTTCGGCGACAGGCAGCCGAGGGTTCAGCGAACTGTACGGATCCTGGAATATAATCTGCATTTTGGTGCGCAGTCTGTTCAGTTCACGCTTGTTAAGGGTCGATATTTCACTCCCCGCGAAGCGCACGCTCCCTTCCGTCGGAGGTAGCAGTCTCAGGATTGTGCGACCCACCGTGGATTTGCCGCAGCCGGACTCGCCTACCAGCCCCATTACCTTGCCCTGCGGTATCGTAAAGGATATACCATCCACCGCCTTCACATGGCCGACGGTGCGCCGCGTGACGCCTTTTTTTATTGGGAAATATTTCTTCAAGCGCGAAACTTCCACCAATGCTTCAGGCACGTTGCTTCCCTCCATACAGCCAGCAGGCGATATTGTGACGAGGCTCCACCTCAACCTCAGGAGGATATTCCGCAGCGCATACCGACAGGGCGCGTTCGCACCTAGGGTGAAACGGGCATCCGCTCGGTTTGTCGCTCAAGTCCGGCACGTTGCCCGGTATCACGGTGAGACGGTTGGTGGTTGTGGACATATCCGGCTTGGAGTTGATCAAACCTATCGTATAAGGATGCAGCGGGTTTTTGAATATCGTGACGACGTCCGCCACCTCGGCGACTTTGCCCGCGTACATCACCATTACGCGTTCGCTCATCTCGGCTATGACGCCCAGATCATGCGTGATGAATATGATGGACGCCCCGATGTCACGCTTGAGGTCGTTCATCAGCGTCAGAACCTGCGCTTGAATAGTGACGTCCAGCGCGGTTGTAGGCTCGTCGGCGATCAGCAGCTTGGGTTTGCACGCCAGCGCCATTGCGATCATAACGCGCTGACGCATACCGCCGGACAGCGCGAAGGGATACTCGTCCGCTATGCGGCGCGGGTTTGGAATCCGCACTTTCGAGAGCATCTCTATGCTGGCCTCTCGCGCTTGCACCCGGTTCATTCCCTGATGAAGCATCAGCGCCTCGTCGATTTGCGCGCCGATCCTGAACACGGGGTTCAAGCTGGTCATCGGCTCCTGGAATATCAGCGAGATGTCGTTGCCGCGAATCTGGCGCATACGGGCGTCGGATATCTTTAGCATATCCTCCCCGCCAAACAGGATCTCCCCGCCCTCATACCTACCCGGCGGGGTTTCCACCAGCCGGACGATCGACATGCAGGATATCGACTTGCCGCAGCCGGACTCTCCCACCAAGCCCAATGTCTCGCCTTCGTCAACATAAAAGCTCACGTCGTCCACAGCCTTGACCGCTCCGCTGTCGCCGTGAAAATAGGTCTTAAGCCCGCGCACATCCAGCAAGCGTTTACCGTCGTCCGCGCCTATACGATTCTGCATTCGCAATCACCGCTTCATTTTGGGATCAATGGCATCGCGCAGCCCGTCTCCAACCAGGTTGAAACATATCACAGATAGGAAGATCGCAAGCCCCGGCGGCACCCAATACCACCATTTATTTTTGATGACCAGAAGGTCGCGCGCGTCTTGTATCAGGTTGCCCCATGTAGGCGTAGGCGGTGAAACGCCCAGACCGAGGAAGGACAGCGAGGTTTCCGTTAGGATTACGCTGGCCATGCCCAACGTGGCGTATACGATGACGTAAGCCAAAACGTTGGGCAGCAGATGCTTGAATATCCGCCGAACGTCACTGATGCCCAGCGCCTCGCAGGCCTCCATATACTCCATCTCGCGCAGTGTCAGGATCTGCCCTCGTACGATGCGCGCCACAGTCGGCCAGGAGAGCAGCGCCAGGGTGAATATCAAAACGGGAATGGAATTCCCAAAGACCATGGCGATAGTAACGCACACGATGAGAAACGGGAAACTCAGGAACACCTCGCACAGCCGCATAATGAACGCGTCCACAATGCCGCCGTAGAATCCCGCCAGGCTGCCCATCGACACGCCGATCAGACATTGCACGGCCGTTACGACCAGCGCGATACCCAGCGATATCCTTCCGGCGTGAAACAGGCGGGTGAACAGATCGCGGCCAATCTTATCTGTACCCAGCCAATGCTTGGCGTTGGGCGGCACATCTCGCTCGTTCATCGCGACGGATTCCATGTGATACGGAGAAATCATGGGCACGAAAATACACGCCATCAATATGATTAACAATGTGACGAGGCTTACCATAGCCAGGCGGTTACGGCTGAATCGATAGGCGACATTTCCCCAGTAGCTCTGCCGGAAATCCCGCTTGACGCGGAGCTGTGAATGCATTTTTATCTCCATGTGGTTATCACCTCAGCATCGTTGTGGTCTTTACGCGCCGCGCTTATTCGTATTTGATGCGCGGATCGGCTACGGCATAGAGGACGTCCGCGACCAACGCGCCTACTAGCGTCAGCAGCGACAGCATAGCGTTAACGCCCAGTATTACCGGATAGTCGCGCGTATTGACGGCGTCTACAGAGATTTTACCTAAGCCGGGGTAAGCGAATATGGTTTCCGTCATCACCGCGCCGGAGAGCAGACTGGGGATCCAGAATCCCAGCAGGGTGATAATGGGTATAATAGCGTTTCGGAACGCGTGACGGTATATGGTGACCTTTTCCTTCAGACCCTTGGCGCGCGCGGTGCGGATGTAATCCTGCCGAATGACCTCCAGCATACTGGAGCGGGTATAACGCATGAAGCTGGCGGTAGAGGCGAGACCCAGCACGACGGCGGGCAGCACAGTATGCCAGGCCACGTCCAGTTGACGGGCAAGCCACGTAGCGTTTCTGGACGTCAGGTTGTTGCGCATTCCGTACAGCGGGAACAGCCTAAGATCGACGGCGAAGAATTTCAATAGCAGCAGACCAAAGAAGAACGTAGGCATACTGATGCCTACCAGCGAGAACACGGTGGCGGCGTTGTCGGCCAGCGTGTGCTGGCGAGTGGCGCTGAGCACCCCGATGGGTATGCCAATGAGCATAGACAGTATCAGCGCGGTGAACGACAAAATAAACGTAGGCCCGATGAAGTCGCCGAGCAGATCGGTAACGGGGCGTTTATGCTTGATGGAGTAGCCGAGGTTGCCCTGAAAAGCCGAGATGATCCAATTGAAAAATTTTTGATGGATCGGCAGCTTGGGATCCAGACGTTCAGAGAGGATCGCTTTCTGTTCGGCCGTGAGTTTGGGATCCATCATGGTGGACACAGGTCCGCCGGGGGCATGTTCCATCAAGAAGAAGAGAATGAGGAGTATGCCAAGGAACACGGGAATAATCTGCATAACGCGGCGTATCAAATAAGTCCTCAACGCGACTCCCTCTTTCCTGACGCATTCGCGGTATAATTTACGTTGGGGCTGAACTTGTTCAGCCCCAATTGACGTCGCCCGCAACGAAACGTTGAATTAATTCAGCGTATTGAAGCAGATATACGTATAGCCGTTGCCCAGGTAGCTGACCACATGCACGCCGTCGATGGACTCAATGGCGCGCAGGTTGTCGATATTGGCCGTCGGCATCGCGAAGTCCAGCTCGCCCAATTCCAGCGCAGCGATCTTGCTCTCGTCAGGAACCATCGTGATGTACACGCCTTCGATCTGCACGGCGTTGTCGGGATCCCAATAGTTCTCGTTGGCCTCGAGCAGGATAAACTGGTTCGGCGCGTAGTCCGCAAACACCAGCGGGCCGCTGCCCACAGGACTCATGTTGTAAGAGAGGAAGCCTTCCATTGCGCCGTCGTCGTATATATGCTTGGGCACGATGCCGTATACGAATTCGACGATGTTCGCCGGAGAAGCGTCCTTGAACGTGAAGGAGATGGTACGCTCGTCGATGATTTGGACGCCGGAAATGGTGTCGGCGGTGCCGGCGGCGTACTCGTCATAGCCTTCGATATTCATGATGGTACTGAGCCGAGGCCCGGTGTATTCCGGATGCGCGATCATCGTATAGGTAAAGTAGAAATCCTCGGTCGTCAGCGGCTCGCCGTCAGAGAACTTAACGCCTTCCTTCAGCGTGAAGGTATAGGTCTTGTTCTCGTTGCTCAATTCATAGTCCGCGATGGAGGTAGATACGTATTCACCCTCGGCGTTGACTTTAATCGGCGATTCGAATACGCAGTAGTTGATCCACTGATCGTACACCTTGTCGGCGTAGATGGGGTTGAACTTGCTGTCAAAGCTCGTTTCGCCCAACTTGAGGATCTGATCGCCTTCAAGCGTGACATTGCGGATTACGTCCGTCCAATCAGCGTACGTGCCCAGGTCAAGCCCCGACACGCGGTCGTTGACGCCCCAGATTTCCGAACGGTACGCTACGATGGACGTAGGCACTTCCTCGTTCATGAAAGTCGCCCATTCTTTATAAATGGCGGCGCGCTCTTCCGTCCCGAACGTCGTTTTTCCCTCTTTGATCAACGTCTGGGAGTGTTCGTTGTAATAACCGGAGGCGTTAAATCCGCCGGCGGAGAACGCTTCATAGTCGAACAGTCCGCCGGACGGATCCGGATCGGCGCCCAGCGAGAAGCCCATCGTGTAGATATCAAAGTCCTTTTCGCCAGGCTCGGGATCCATCGTCATCGCCGCGACGGTGTTGAAGTCCATGCGGTCGATTACGAGATCGACGCCAATCTGCTTCCATGAATCATAGGCCATGGAAGAGAGCGTTACAGGCCACGGGGAATCTTCGTACACCAACCACTTTACGGACAGCTTAAGCCCGTCCGCATTGTAGCGATATCCATCCCCCCCCAGAGTCCAGCCCGCTTCATCTAGCAGAGCGGCGGCTTTATCCAAGTCGTACGCATAGGCGTTCAGATCGGATTCGTCCGGAAACGCCCACGACGTGGGAGACAACGGCGCGAGGCCCACCTTCGCGATATCTGTGGAGCCGTATTGAGCCAGGATGAAATTCTCACGATCCAACGCATAGAGCAAAGCCTGGCGCACTCGCTTGTCGCCAAGCTTGGGTCCCGGCGCAAACTCTTCCGCCGAGACGGCGGCAAGCGACGCCATCACCATCAGCGCTGCAAGCAGCAGGGCGAGCGTCTTAACGGTCAGTTTCCTTGTCATCCAATCTCCTCCTTCATGCAAACATAAAATATCCAACACAATTATACACCTACGGGCCATAAATAGCAACACATGATTCGTACAAAAAATTACCTGGGAGTTTGGCGGCAGTGCGGCACGGCGCATCCGCGCCTTCGGGAAGTGCGCTACGCTCAATTGCGATCCCCTCCCGAGGGGAACCCCCTCTGTCGCTGCGGCGACATCTCCCCCTCAGGGGGCGATGAGGGTTGTCGGTTACGTCACGAGATAGAGTATCGGAGCACAATCGGTTGGCCGAAGCCGATGGACTGCCTGTTGTACTCCGATAGTCTGTTCCACAGCGCAACCCGTCCCCCGTTCTCCCGTTCCAAGCCCCGGGGGAGGTCGGGAGGGGGACGTGAGTCCCCTTCCCGAAGGCGCGGATGCGCCGCGCTATCCGCCCTTTCGAATCCTGACCAGGCTTCGCCTGGACCATCGTTTGCACACAAGCCA
>JAISBH010000282.1 GCA_031266295.1 Oscillospiraceae bacterium
GTATCCGCGCTGCCGCCAGGATTGAACAGTCGCGGTTCACCGACGAAATATTCAATCGGGAAACGCGTCATGTCGGATGGTCTTGAGCGGCTGCCCAGCGCCAGTTCGATCAATATCGACGAAACCAGGCGTTCGCGGAGGGTTTCCCTTGGGCCGGCGGGAACGGATATAGCACGCGCTTCCGGCAGGATGCGCCGACCGTCGGCTGACGCGAAGTACAGCGCCGCCACCCGCCTCAATCCACCCGATTCCGCTGACGCCGGGGTATCCAATCCGTTCAAGTAGGACTCGATATCCTCGCTGGCCGAACGGCTGTGCAGCCCATACGGCACTGATCCTCCTGAATCGATCGCCTCGTCACGGCCATTTATCAGCACGCCAACATAGTCCACGCCAGGCAACGCCGTCAGCGTATGAGTCAGCGCCATCCTGACGACGGATTTTTCGGACGATTCCAGCAGCCATATATTGGCATCCAGATTGACGATCACTATGCCGCCGGATCGCTCCACCGCGTTCTCGCCTGGAGCGAGGCGCAGTTCCGCGCCGCCCAGGTTGGGCAGCAGCGCACTGAGCCGTGTCAGTTCACGCACGGCGATAGCCTCGGCGACGTCCTCCCCCGCGTATACGCTCACCGTATCCGCCGCCGTTACCAGCCGGTCTCGGTTCCAGTCCGGCAGGTACAGCGTGACGTGGATATCCTCTATAGCGCGGTAATCGCCGGACGGCCTCGCCACTGATGACCGCATCGCTGGTAGAGGTCTTGCGTCGGCGCGTTCTCGCAGCAGGCTGTCTACGCAGCCGACAGATATAAATAACGCGAAAAGGGCAATGGCGAACATGGTCAACCGCTTATACCATCGGCATCCGGACATGGAACGTCGCCCCCTTTCCTTCCTGGCTGGTAACGGTTATCTCGCCGTCGTGCAGCTGAACGACCTGGCGCACGATTGACAGTCCCAGACCCGTGCCGCCGGTCGATCGCGAGCGAGCCTTGTCCACGCGGTAGAACCGCTCGAATATATGAGGCTGCTCCGACTCGGGTATGCCCATGCCGGAATCGGCGACTTCCAGCAGCGCGCGATTCCCGTCGCGGGTTAGTTGGATGCGGATTTTTCCATGGGGAGGGGTGTACTTGACGGCGTTCTCCAGCAGGTTGTATATCACCTGGGATATCTTAGATCGATCTGCGAATACGGCGATATCGTCTGCTAGACTGAGCGTCAGTTCTTGACCGCGTTCCTTAAGCAATGGAGCGAGGCGGCGCGCGGTCTCACGTGTGACGTCCGCCAGGCGGAACTCCTCGCGGCGCAGCTTAACCTCGCCGCTGTCCACGCGCACGAGCGTGAGCAGGTCGCCTATGATCCGCGTCAGCCGATCGATCTCTTTGTTTATATCGGTCAGGAATTCCTGCCTTACGCCCGAACCCATATCGGGTTCGTATATCATCGATTCTATGAGTATCTTCATTGTGGACAGCGGGGTCTTCAACTCGTGGCTGGCGTTGGATACGAACTGGTTGCGCGCGTCGTCCAGGTTTTCCAGCTTCTGGCTCATCTCGTTGAACGCGCGTGCGAGGTGCGCCATCTCACGCCCGCCCGACACCGGAACCCGGCTGGCCAGGTCGCCGCGCGCCATGCGTTCTATACCTGCCGCGAGGCCCTGAAGCGGCTTGGTGATAATCTGGGAGAAGAGGATGCTAAGCAGCAATCCGGCCAACGCCGCCGCCACGAAGTATGTAAGCATCTGGTCCTGCACGGCGATCAGCTGGGAGACGACCTCCTGTACGGAACTTATGCACAAAAGCACCCCGACGCGCGCGGGTGGACCGTTCTCGCCAACGCTGTACAACAGTATAGGCGCGGCGGTATAACCCAACCAGCCGTGCGGGTATTCCAGGCTACGAAAAAAGTCCAACCATGTACGCCTCTCCCGCGTGGCGGAATCCGGCGAGGGATGCAGACCAAAGCTGGACGCCGCGCCGTTCAGCACGTCCAGCACTTCGGGGGTATTGAGCCGCGCGCCCTGCACGCCGTTTATCTGCGCCGATGTATCAGCCTGCACGCGCGCGTCCTGATCCAACGCGATAAGCCTGCTGCCTCGCGCGCTGTTCTCCGACATCATGATCGCGTACAGTGATTCCGCGCCCGCGCGCGCGAAGGTGTCCGCGATGGCCGCCGCAGCCTCGGTCGCCGCCGCTGCGTCAGCCTGCGCCCGATTATCTAGCAGGTACTGACCGACCAGACTGGTCAGCGCCGACGCCGCAAAGTAGAACGCCGAGGCGAGGATTACAAAAAAGGCGAACACAATTTGCCAACGAACGCTGAGATTTGCCCGTCGTTTGGCCGGACGCGCTATGGCCGGACGCATGAATCTTTAATCCTTATCTGTAAAGTAGTAGCCTACGCCCCACTTAGTAAATATGAATTCAGGCTGGGATGTGTTGCGCTCAATCTTCTCGCGCAGGCGGCGAATGTGCACGTCTACTGTTCGCATGTCGCCCAGGTAGTCATACTTCCACACGGTCTCCAACATGCTCTCGCGACTGAACACCTTGCCCCGGTTCGTGATGAATAGCTGCAGCAGGTCGAATTCCTTCGCGGTTAATTTTATGTCTCTGCCGCCGATCGTGACCGAACGGTTGACCAGGTTGACCTCCATATCCCGCACTCTGATCAGCTTGGGCTGTTCGACCGAGACGACGTTCTGGGTGCGGCGCAGTATGCTCTTAACGCGCGCCTTTACCTCCAATATGTTGAACGGCTTGGTCATGTAGTCGTCCGCGCCGTACTCCAAGCCAAGTATCTTGTCCATATCCTCGCCCTTGGCGGTCAGCATGATTATAGGGACGTTGGATCGCTCGCGGATGCGCTGGCACACCTCTATGCCGCTGATCTCGGGCAGCATCACGTCTAGCAGCAGCAGATCGTACGCGCGGC
>JAISBH010000309.1 GCA_031266295.1 Oscillospiraceae bacterium
AGAGGGGGTTCTCCCGGCGGTAGAGGGGGTTCTCCCGGCGACGTCTCCCCCTAGGGGGCGATGAGGGTTGTCGGTTATGTTACGAAATAGAATATCGGAGGACAACACGGTTTATCTGATGATGGAACTTGCACAGCGTTCGATACCTCTTTTTGTTGTAACAGACAACTTGACAATCTTAAGTTGTGGAGGTACAATATGGGTGCGGTTGATTCGGAGCGCGGCTCCGGACGATCAGCGCGAAGAAAGGGGGTGTTTATATGATAAAGCGTTTAGGTATCATTCGTTCAATGCATTGGCGCAGGATGGTTACTCTGCTGGCGACGCTATGCTTCGTAACAACCATGCTGCCTATGATATCGTCGGTCGCCGATGAAACTGGCGCGTTCGCGGCGGGTTATACGGGCAATGTCGGGGTAACGCCGGACGGCGAAGAGAAGTCCGGCGCTGTTAAAGAACCCGTTTGGGGCGAAGAGTCCGTTGCGGAAGAAGGATCCGTTTCGGTCGAGGAATTATTAACCCTTTTGCCGCCCCGCACGAAGGCATACAGAGGGCGGCTCCGCAGCAGTGACATACCTTCACGCGCCGCTGAATCGCCAAAGCGTGCGGGTTCGCGCACCCCAGCAGCGCGCTGGAGTATTCGCCGTTCTGGACAGGCAATGGGAAAACCGGCGAACGCTCCGGCGTCATCAAGAATAGAGGCGAGTCCCTGTCTGCAACAGGGCGTGTTAGACGATTGTCTAACGCCGTTTTCACGAACGCCGGGTATTGACATCCTGCGCGCTGCGTGGTACGATCCCCGCGAGTATACTGGACGGTCGCATGCGGGTGCATGAGGAAAGTCCGAGCGCCACAGAGCGGGACGCAGGGTAACACCCTGTGGAGGCGACTCCAAGGAAAGTGCAACAGAAATAGACCGCCGGTTGCGTGCAATCGGTAAGGATGGAAAGGCGAGGTAAAAGCTCACCCGGGGCTTGGCGACAAGCCCTCGCTGTAAACCCCGTCCGGCGCAAGATTGATGGGGGCATATGCGGCTGCTCGCCGCGCCCCGAGAATCGCTGGAGCCTGTCGGCAACGTCAGGCCTAGATAGATGACCGTCCAACGGCGCATAATCGCGTCCGGGACAGAACTCGGCTTACAGGCATACTCGATCACCCGCTCGCGCTTTTACGCGGGCGGGTGTTTTATGCGGCGTAATCGACGATGGCGGCTTCGGCTACGGCGGGTATGCGACACATGCTTGGGCATCACATCACTCCCGTAGATAGCGTGCTGGCGGAAAATGGCGTAGACTGCTCATTTTACAAATCCGATTCCAGCGCGTGACCAATCCGCCGTCCTCATTTTGACAGGCGGCAAGCGCGGTCAGCACCGCCGTTGGATTGCCGTTCTCGAAATGGTACTGCCCGCAGGCAAGGTCAAGCGGGCGGACGTTGCGGTAGATGAAAGCGTGTGCTCGTTCATTTGTTGTGTTAGACATTCTCTTTTTCCTCCACCAAAGCCAAAAACTGCACTGCCCAAAAAGTTAAATCGCATTCAAGGGCGTATTTGCGTTTGTAATCGGGTTCAAGCCGCACATCGACATACGCTGTGGGGTAATCTATGTTTTTCGGTGAGTAGCGTTTGTTGTGCGGCGATTTCAAATCCATCCGCAGTATCCCATCAGTGCCGATAGCTTTCTCTACATTGTTGATGCTTTCACGGAGTATATTAATCTTATTGCCCACGCCGAGCATAGCGATTTCGGTGAGGATACGCCTATATACAATCGTATCCACCAAATCATATCGAAATGCCCGAATCGGGCGGTTTAGCGCAGAACAGGGCGCGTAATATTTGCTGCCAACCTTAACGTGTATATCGCTGTCGGGCTCCATGATTTCGTTAATGCGATTCAATGCGGCGGCTATCATTTCAACATTTTCCGGCGTTCGCCACGACTGGGTGTAGGCAAGCATGGCAAGCGTATACGAACAGGGGAAGTACTCGTCTGCCTCAATATAGGGGTAATTGTATTTGCCCTTTGATTTCCGCGGTTTTGTAATATCGCCAATGGCGTTTATATCAAGAACGCGCTCAAATCCTTTTAGGCAGATATTCTGAAAGCGTTTTACTTCTTCGTTGTCATCGCCATAACCGAGCAAAGCCTGCATAGTGTAAACAAGCCCCATTAGGCAGTTGCCGTTGTTCAGCCCAATAAAGCGGTTCTCATATCGCTGTATCTCAGGAGGGATGTAAGAAAATTCATGCCTCAAGGTTTCTTCGTCACGCAAGGCCTTGATGTAATTTATAATATAAGGGTGGTTTTGCGGGATAGCATAGTATGACAACAACCGCGCCGCCGTTTCTCCATCCTCCAAAGGTGTGTGATGCAAAACCGTTCCACGCCAATTATCCCAACTGTGCATACCGCTCCCGATATAACCGTTCGGCTTAACATAGGTGGAAACCAGCTTGAAATTCGGCGTTAGGTAAATCTGTTCAAGCAGATTTTCCTCGTTAATTGGCGTAAGGCTATGTAAAATTTCTTTGCGCAGGCGGTACTGTATGACAGCCCCCGCGTTTTCAAGCAGGAAGTCTATGGCTTTGGAAAGGTTCATGCGCAGGTCAGCTCCTTCCGCATAACATAATCATTCTCTCGTTCATTAACTATAACAAAGCCAGCCTTTTTATACAGTTGTACAGGCCCGGTAAAATTCCATTCGTAACGACCGTCGCGCCTTTGGGGGAATGATTCAATCGCGGCATAACCTCCGGCTCTGGCATCGTCTACAGCCCTTTGCAAAAGTGCGGTGGCGATACCTTTTCTGCGATGCTCCGGCGCGATTTCAAAACACACTACAATTTTTTCGCGTTTTTCCGCAGGAGCGTAGAGTTTGGCGCGATTGGCTGATTCTTTGGGGAAATTTGCTTTATCATTGACGTTGCACCAACCGACAGAGATACCGTCTACAAAAGCCAAATATCCCTGCAGCGCGCCCGAAACGATTTGCTGCCGGGCAAGCTCGCGAAGAATGTCTGCAAGGCCATGCTTCAACGCGTTTTCAAATCCGCCGTATTGTCTTAGCATACCGCCGATTGCCGCGCCTTCTTTTTCTCGCGTCATCTGAAAGCGCTGGCAATAACACGGACCCTCAGGTGAATTGTCCGTGAAGGCGCGATTATCAAAAAAGTCAAAGAAATCGGCGGCAAGCAGTGGTTCGAGCGCCTTTATCACGATGTTCATCCGTTAGTACTCCCGATAAATCAAAATTCCCACTACTCAGTAGCTGAACAGATAACCGTCATTGTGAAAAAGAATATCGTTCATTTTGCCTTGCCGCCCTACAATCGTTTCATTGAATCCACACTTTTGTTTTTCAGCACCATGGAAAGTTGTGCCCGCGCAAGATGGTTGAGTTCAGCGATACGTTCACTTTGCGGAATCCCTTTGCCGATATAAAGCGCGTTTACATTTTCGAGATTGGCAAGCACCAGTAATTGTTCAATGGTTGCGTAATCACGCAAATTCCCCTGCTTGTCTGGGTTTGACTTGCGCCAATCGGCGGCGGTCATGCCGAAAAGCGCAATATTCAAAACATCCGCCTCATCCGCATAGACAAAGGATTTTTGCCGCGCGGAGATTTCAGACGGAATCAGATTTTCTTTTATCGCGTCCGTATGTATGCGGTAATTGACCTTTGAAAGAATCCGTTTGACGTTCCATTCAAGTGAAATACGGCTGTTCTCATCATTTTTCAAACGTTGATAATCACGAATGACATACAGCTCAAATTCAGCGGAAATCCAAGCGGCAAACTTAAAGGCAATGTCTTTGTGCGCGTAGGCGGCGGCATATCTGCCCTGCTTGGAAATCATCCCGATTGCGTTCACATTTTCAATCCAGCGCTTGGGTGTGAGGACAAAACCGTTACGTCCGGCTTCGTGGTCAATTACCTCAAATTCGAGGTAATTGAAATTCGGATTATACAGCTTTTCCCACAAGCCGAGAAACTCAACCGTGCCACGATTACGCATCCAGTTTTGAATCACGTCGCTTGGATATTCGGCGTTTTTATATTTGGCAATGTCGGTCAGGCTGATAAAATCATCGTCCGTGCCTTTGGAAAGCACCGCGATTTCCATTCCTTTCGCCGTGATTGAGCCTTTGAAGGTTTTTGTTTCATTCATGCGCTCGTTCCTCCGTTTGTAACCTTACAAGCCTTACTATGCCATAAAAAGGCGCAAAAATCAACGTATTTCGCGTCTTTAATTTTGAACGGAATGGAGTTCTGCCAAAATCATTTTGCCCTTGACAAAAGCTATCCCATATCATGTTTTTCGCTCCCGTGTTTTCATGCCGACGTCCCGTTGATTTAGGGACGGACGGTATAAGTCCCGCCCCGCCGCCTCATCCTCACGCCCCCGCTATACCCCTCAAAGAACACCTTCAGCATCTCCCACGCCCCCGGCACGAACTCCGGCAGCGCGTCGTCCAGTCCCGCGCGTTCAGCAGACCTCAGCCAATTCAGCGTCTGATCGCGCACCTTCCGCCCATACGGCGCGCAGTTCACACAGCATACCCCGCCCTCGGGTATTGATACCCTAAGCTCCGCCGCTGGTGTTTCATCAGGTATATCACGTCCGCAGCGCGCGCATATCCGGATCGACGGCACGATGCCCTCGCCTTGCATCATGATAAACAGAAACCTCGCGAGCAGCTCTTCGCCCGATTGATCTGTATACGCCAGCCTGCCTAGTATCCTCTGCAGCAAGGCGAACAACCCCGGATCGGGCGTCAAAGGCTGGACGACCTTCGCGCACGCGTTCAGCACATACGCAGCCTGCGTGAGGCGGTCGTAATTCTCGCGCAGCGGGTAGAATCCCTCCGTTAGATCAAACCCGGACAGCGACGCGCGGTCTCCGCTGACGGTCAGCGACGCTAGTCCGGTAGCAAACGGTTCGCCCGCCGCACGCATACGAGCCGTCGGTCTGCGTATCCCTCTCGCCATCGCGTCAATCTTGCCGTGCTCGGGCGAGAACAGCGTCAGCATCCGATCCCAGTCGCGGTAATCGCTGCGGCGCAGCACGATCGCGGTGGTTTCTATTTCAGGCATAGCGGTTCAGTCGCGTTCGCGCACGTAGCCCAATGTGCGCAGATCGTCCGCGCGGTTGCGCCAATCCTCGCGCACCTTCACCCACAGCTGCAGCGATATGTGCGTATTAAGCAGCTTCTCGATATCCAGCCGCGCTTCCGTGCCGATACTACGCAGCATCCGACCCTGCTTACCTAATACAATGCCCTTGTGTGCGGCGCGCTCCACATATATGTTCGCGTGGATCTCCGTCAGGCTGACCGACACCTTCTCTACGCGCTGTATCTCCACGCCGACGCCGTGCGGCACCTCTTCGCGCAGATGCGTCAGCGCCTTCTCGCGGATAATCTCCGCGCACAGCATGTACTCCGGCTGGTCGGTGATCATATCGTCCGGGAAGAAATGAGGGCCCTCCGGCATCCGATCAAACAGCAGCGAACGCAGCGTCTCAACGCCGTCGCCCGTCTTCGCGCTCATCGGCAGTATCGCGTCGTACTGATCGTACGGCGGGATACTGAACGATTGCAGATCGCGCGCTATCGCCTCGCGTGAGGCGACGTCCGTTTTGTTCAGTACAAGTATCTTCGGCAGTTTGCGCTTGGAGAACTTCTCGATTATGTCGCGGTCCTTCGGACCGACCGTACCGGCGGCGGCGACCACGACGATCGCGTCCGCGCCGGTTAGCGCTTCATACGCGGCGGACTGCGTGTACTCGCCCAGCTTGGTTCTGGCCGTAGTCAGTCCCGGCGTATCAAGGAAAACAATCTGCCCTTGAGGCATTGACATAACGCCCAGCACCCGCCTGCGCGTCGTCTGGGGTTTATCCGACACGATGGCGATCTTCTCGCCGACCAGCGCGTTGAGCAGGGTGGACTTGCCGACGTTCGGGCGGCCTAATATCGCCGTGAAACCCGAGCGGTATTTGTTCGCTTCATTCATGCTTCACCCATGTCTCATTTACGTCTCACTCATATTTCATTCATGTCCCATTCACGCCTCATTCATCCGTCTTATCCAGAACGAATCTCGCGGGCAGCAGAGCACCCAGCGACGTGCGTTCCGTATGCTTGCCGTTGGTAAGAATAATCTCCATGCCGTCCGAGCCGAACTCGCGCAGCACCTGCAGACACGCGCCGCAGGGATAGGGCATCGCGCCCTCTGCGGCGACCGCGATTCTAGTGAGCTCCAGCGCTCCGTGCGCCACGGCCTGCACGACCGCCGAACGTTCCGCGCAGATCGACAGGCCGTATGAGGCGTTCTCAACATTGCACGCCTTGAAGCGGCGGCCGCCCTTCGCCTCCAGGCACGCGCCGACCGCGTAGCCGGAGTAGGGACAGTAGGATTGCTCGCGGGCGGTTTGCGCTTCTTGAATAAGAACACTATCGTCCATGGTGATACCTGCCTAAATAATTATGTCGTTTCATCGATGCATGGCTCATCGTCGCCGCACTCGCAGTCGCGCGTCAGACCGAGATCATCCATTGCCAGTTCCTCCATCGCGCGCATGGCCGCCCGCTCACGCTTGCCGCAATGGTCATACCCCAGCAGGTGACACATCCCGTGCGCGAATAGATAACCCAATTCTCGCTCCGGCGAGTGTCCGTATGTCCGTGCCTGTTCCGCCGCCTTATCCAAGCATATCATTATATCCCCGAGCACGCGGCAGCCTGTCTCCGGCTCCACCAGCCGCTTCAGCCGCTCCGGGAACGCCTTCGCCGTCCCGCCGGGATATGTCTCCCCCGGAAAGGACAGCACGTCCGTCGCGTGATCTACTCCGCGATGCTCCCGGTTGACCTTCCTGATCCCCGCCGCGTCCGCGAAACACACATCGACCGCGTACCGGCCGTCCAGGCCCTCGTGCGACAGCAGGGTTCCGGCTATCGATTCCAGCAGACCGACAGTCGCCGCCGACACCCCTTGACCGCCTTGCACACGCACCTTAACCGTCATGACCTTGACTCCGGCTGCGGGCTTGGACGCGCGGCCTGGTTCGGCGACGGATTCGCTGACAACGGCGGTGCGTCCTGGGTTGGAGGCAGCGCGGATAATGGCTGACGCCCGGAGTCCAGCGCCGGGTACTCGACCCGCTGGTGATACAGCCCTGCCAGCACCTCGCAGAATACCTTGCTCACCGCTGTTACATCCTTGAACCGCAGCGGCGTTTCGTCCAGCTGGCCGTCCTGCACCTTCTGGCGCACCACTGCCTGGATCGTCTGCTCGATTTTCTTTGCGGAGGGTTGGGGCGTGGCGCGCACCGCCGCCTCGACCGAATCCGCCAGCATCAACAGCGCGGCCTCCTTGGTCTGCGGGCGGGGATGGTTGTACCGGAACAGCGAGATATTCACCGCGTCGCCGTCTCGTTCGCGGGCCTTGTTATAAAAGTACAGCACCGGCGTGTCTCCGTGATGCTGCGCGATCAGGTCTGTGACCTGCTTGGGCAGACGGTACTGCTGCGCCAGCGCTACGCCCTCCGACACATGCGAGATGATCAGCTGCGCGGATGTATACGGCTCCATCGTGTCGTGAGGATTCTCGGCCAGCTGATTCTCCTTGAAATACTGCGGATGAAGTAGTTTGCCCGCGTCGTGATAATACGCGCCTACCCGCACCAGCAAGCCGTTCGCGCCGATAGCGTCGGCGGCGGACTCGCCTATATTGGCTACCATCAGCGAGTGGTGGTACGTGCCTGGGGTCTCCATCATTATCCGTTGGAGCAGGGGCTGGTTTGGATTCGCCAGCTCTATCAGCTTGGCTGGAGTGACAACGTTGAACACCCATTCGAGCGCGGGCTGGAGACCCAGAGCGGCCAGCGCGGCCAGCAGACCGCCGCCGCACGCGAACAGCGCCTCGTTCAGTATCGATGACATGCTGCTATTGGTAATGAATCCCAGCGCGAACATGCTGACCATGTTGAACAACGCGACGTACGCGCCCGCGAACAGCATCGTGATGCGCTTCGAATGCCCGGCCATCACAAATATGCCCAGCGTGCCGCCCAGCATACCTTGAGTGATAACCCTGAGCATCTGCTGCGCGTATGAACCCGCGCCGCGAGGCAGGCATCCCAGCAGCACGCACAGGAACACGTTGAACGCGAAGCCTATCTGCGGCGAGATCAGCGCAGTGGCCAGCAGCGCGCCCATCGCCAGCGGCGCGAGGTTCGGCGAGATGGCCTGCAGTCCCAGCGTCGCGGCGATCGTGATCAGCGCCAGCGTGGTCAGCAGCAGCAGCTGGTGCGGCTGCGAGGCTATCTTCCTCTCAAATAGGCGCAGGTATAATATGAACACCATCATCGTAAGCCCGACCATCAGGCACACGCCGCCCAGCAGCATCCGGTCGAACGGCTTGCCGCTTAGCAGACCCAGGTCGTTCAGCAGCTTTATCTGCTCGGCGGTCACGCGGTTGCCCGCGATGACGATGTTCTGTCCCTGCTTGATATAGACTGGCTCGACGGCGGCGCGGGCCTCCTCGCGGCGCTGCTCGATCTCGGCTATGTTGAGGATCATGTTGGGCTGGATACACGCGCGCACGGCGGGCATGGCAATGTTGTAACAAACGTCCAAGGGCATGTTGACGATCAGCTGGCGTTGAATGCCCGTGATCGCACTGTCAGTCTGTCCCTCGACAATCATGCTGTCCATTGCGTCGGACAGTACGCGGCGGGTTTCGTCGCGCGTGTCGATCAGATCCTGCGGCGGCATCCCCAACAATATTGTCATCTGCCACGTGCTGAGGGTTAGATCCGGTATGAATTTGGCGGCGGCCTCATACTGGGCGCGCTGAATCTCGCCATCCGGGATACGCGTCACGGCGGGGCGTGCGGTTGGAGACGGTGTTGGCGGGATAGGCGTCTCGTCGGTGCGCGCTTGTTCGTCAGTGGCGGCCTGGTCAGGCATATCGGTTAAATCGGTTGGCAACTCCCCTTCGCCGGAAACGTCGGAAGGCGGTGGCAGATACGTCCGAGAGAACGAGCCTGTGCCGTACTTCAGCGCCTCGCCGAACGCCCGGGCATCCTCCATCTGAGAGAATATCGTGTCCAGCCGCGCGAGCGATTCCTCCCGCGCGCCGCTAGCCTCCATGTAGCTGACGCTCACCCCGGCGGCGACGCGTTCCTTGTTTGCGTTGGTGGTCGCTTCGTCCAGGATATCCTTCGTGGCGGCGATGGTCTGGGGTGCGATGTCCCCCGCGCGCAGATCAAATTGCTTAGGCGAGGACGACAGCGCGACGACCGCGGTCACTGCGATATAAGCCAGCGCGCCTATCAGCGCGCACAGCACGGCATTGCCCGTCAGCAGTCGCTTGAGTCTCTGTTTCGCGCCATCCTTCCCCTCCATGGTTATCCCTCCCGCCTGCGGCGCTCGTGCTTCTCGTATGCCTTTACCACCGCCTGTACCAGTTCGTGCCGGACGACGTCCCTGTGCGTCAGGTACGACACGCCGATGCCAGGCACGCCACGCAGCACTTCAACGGCCTCCACCAGCCCGGAACGCTTCCCCGGAGGCAGGTCGATCTGGGTGACGTCTCCCGTGATGACCATCCGTGAGCCGAAGCCCATACGAGTCAGGAACATCTTCATCTGCTCGCCGGTGGTGTTCTGCGCCTCGTCCAGCACGACGAACGCGTCGGAGAGCGTGCGTCCGCGCATGTACGCCAGCGGTGCAACCTCGACCGTACCGCGCTCAACCAGCTTCTGGTAAGATTCCACGCCCAGCAGATCATACATCGCGTCATACAGCGGCCGCAGATACGGATCGACCTTCTGCGCCAGATCACCGGGCAGGAATCCCAGCTTTTCCCCGGCTTCAACAGCGGGACGCGTCAGTATGATCCGCTCGACCTCCTTGTTGCGCAGGGCGAGGGTCGCCATCGCCATCGCCAGATATGTCTTACCAGTACCGGCCGGACCTATCGCGAACACCATGCGCGTGTCGCGCATCGTCCGCACATATTGCTTCTGTCCAAGCGTACGGCTGGTAATAGGTTTCCCACGATGGGTTATAGTTATTACGTCGGATAATATTTCTTCCAGCTTGTCCAATTGCCCTTCGCGCGCCAGCGACACCGCGTATCGGATGCGCGCGCGGTCTATGGTCTCGCGCTTGCGCTGCATATCCAGCGCCTTGTCCAGTACGTCGCTGGCCAGTTTAACGGCCTGATCGCTGCCGGTGAACGTCAGTTCCTCGCCGCGCAGGGCTATCGCGGCGCCGGTCTCCTGCTCCAGCGCACGAATATTCTCATCATTGACGCCGAACAGCTGCAGCGCCTGTTCCAGGCTGTCCACGTCCAGCTTCCTGCTTAATGATCCAGGCAACGCATACGCCTCCGCTATATATTCATATATGAATTCTCCGGGGTCATTTTGCGATATTCTCCATAACCTCCAGCGTAAGATGCGCCTTCATTCCAGGATTCATACCAAATTCCGGCACATTATCTATCATACTATATTCCACCCATTTGTCAACAATAGGCTTGTCGAGTCCCGCCGCCTCTTGTGCCAGGCGCAGCGCCGCCAGCGCGGACTCGTACTTCAGCGCGGCATCGTTGCGCGGCCGACTCTCCAATGTGACCGGCTCATACTCCTCCAGGCGCAGCCAAACAGGCAGTATCGCGCCGATCAGCACATATCGCGCCTGCGCGTCGACAGTCTCGGAATCCTCGAACACCGGCGGCGGCCATGGCGACCACTCGTACCACGGCGTGACGTATACCTTACGCTGCGTCAATTCACCATTGGGAATAGACACAGTCTCCGTCGCCGGTATGATGGATTCCGCTGTATACCATACCCGCGCGAGCACCTCGCCGCGCGCGGCCACCGCGTTGACCGACTCGCCCCACGCGCGTTCCTCGCCCTTTATCAGCAATTGACCCTTGCGCACCGCGTCGCCCTGCTTGACCTGCGCGGTGCCCGCCGCTATCCGCACGGATTCGACCACCCCGTCCCGCGAGGCGTATATGTCCCTTGGAGCATCGGCCAGATCGGATTCGGCGCGCGGCACGCCCTGCACGCAGTATACCTTCAGCCGAACCCCGTCAACGGATACGCTGACCCACGCCAGTCCGCTCAACCTCCGCGCTAGCAGTGTGCGCAGTTCCTCGACGTCCACGTTCATGTTGAACCGGCCCGGCGTTATCTCGTTATCCAGCAGCACTTGGCGCACTTCGCCCAGGTACGGACCCGCGCCATGAATCTGGATCGACCATATGCAGTTGCACAGGTACCACGATACCGCCATGAACACCAGCGCCCCGTCGATCAGAGCGGCGCGCCGCCAAGCGAACTCGCGTAGCCTCGGCAGGCCAGTCACCTTGCGCATGGTCAGCTTCCAGTCGTTTTTCTTGGCTAGGTTCTTTATGTACTTGAATTGACCGCTGGATATCGTGGCCGTGATTACGCGCACCTTCGGGCGCTGAACATCCGAGAGGATGATCCCCGCCTCCACGCATTGATTCAGCAGCCGCTCCAGCGACAACCCCTCTAGGGCGAACCGCACCGTTCCGACGCGCATAGTCTATCGCCTCTTATCCGCATCCGTGTCAGAGCTGGCGTTCGATCCGGAGTTCGATCCGGCGGCTCTGCCCGTGTCCCCAGCGCCGTCGAAGCTGACGGTCTTTATCTCTCCGCGCAGCATCATGTCGTGACGACCCATGCGTGTCAGCGACATATCCTTACCCAGTATGGTCAGCGTGCCCAGGTTGGTTCTCATGCGTATATGGGTTGAGCTGTATTCCAACGCGCCATGGTGATTCTCCAGCGTCATGCTTGTATTCCCGTGCAGTACCAATCGGGGCAGACCTAGCACGACGTCCTCCGGCAACCCCAACTGTTGCGCGTGACGGATGGTTCGCCGCTTCCCTATGCGCATGTTCCGCCCTCCCCAGCTATATCTGTATACTCTATGGCGGATAACCTAAAAGCATGTCACTGAACAGATTGCCGCAGACATCGACCGCGTAACCTCTATGCGCCTCGCGCATATAGTATATACATGACTATACACCGATATAGTAGGCATACTATACAGGAAAAAACTGCCGATACGGTCCCGCTTCGTGCTGACCGCGGCAAATAGGAGGCGTCAGTATGCAGGAGATCCGTCACCGCACTTGCCCTAAGCCTAACGGGTGTCCCTCGGGTGCTCTTGCCCTGCTGGAGGGCGTGCTGAATGGCTTTACCACGCTGCAGTATGGTATGGGCGACTATGTGGACGCTCTCGCAGCCGCGCTGCGCAATGGTTTGGCTCTCAGTCCTTCCGTCACTGCAACGGAGCAGTTGAATGAGCTGGCTGCAGGCGCGCTCAGTCCTATCAGCGGCATGGAATCCTCGCTCAGCAACGGCGTGTGTTGCTTGCTGGAATATATTACAGATATATGACAAACAATGATGGGATCGCAATGCTTATTTATCCACAACTTCCACCTTAATGTTGATAAGATTGTGGATAACAATTCATTTTCATTCACAAATCGCGGGTGCGCTGTGCACAACCCGGTGGATACAGTGAAAAACCCGTTGGTCATACCTATTTTTGATCGCGAGTTATCCACATGGTTTTGGGGCAAGGTTATCAACAATGATTATCCGTCACACTTTCTTAAAATTCCGCCGCATCCGCGCGTGAAGGCGGGATGATTCTGTCGTATCGCGGCGTTTTATAAATGAAGTTTCAAGCGTAGGCAGAACGGTCGCAAACAGTTGGTAAACGTGCTCCTCCTATATTTATCCCCCAAACTCGCGCGGCGGATTCCCCTCCCGCCGCGCATTTTTTATCCGTTTTTCTTTTATTTATTTGTGTTTGTCGGGAAGAATTTCATTCAATACCGCGTCTTATAGATGAAGTTTCAAGAATGCAGCATGCTTGCTGTGAAACCGACGCGATCCCCTCCGCGTCGGTGTTTATTTTTGTCGTGAATCGGCGGTTTGCGTGGATGTTAAGGGGGCGAAGTATGATGGAAAGCAAAACAAATGCGACAACGAACGCGATCGAAATAGCGTGCGGGATTGAACGGCGCGGGATCGGGCTGTACAGGCGCGCGTCGATGATGGCCGCCGACGATGAATCGCGGGAGCTGTTTCTGCGAATGATGGAAGAAGAGCGGCAGCATTTGCGCTATTTTGAATCCTTGCGCGACTGCGGCGATGCGGATCAATCTGACGAGACGACTGTCTCGCTGGCGTCGGCGCTGGCGTCTGAAGCGTACTTACCTGGCGGATTGATGCAGATGGCGTACGAAGGCGCGTTCACGTCCAGGGAAGCGATGCTGGATTCGATGATTCAGGCGGAAAACGATTCCATTGTCTACTATGAACAATTAATCAAGCAAATAATCGAACAATTAGCGCAGCCTGCGTCCGGCGATGAGGATGGTCAATGGTCGAAAACCCTAAATCAGCGTCGCGATCAATTGTCGAATATACTCGAGCAGGAACGTGCGCATCTCGCTGAATTACATGGCTGGCGGTGAATGTGCCGACATTTTATAAGGGTTTGTTGTAACGATGTCACAACAAACCCTGTTGTTCTTGAAACAGGGTGGTGGCAGTTCGTGTTGCAGCGCCAATGGCCTCAATCAGTGCGAAGCGGGTGCGTATCCGCAGAATCCCAAAGGGATTCTTGCCTGTGTAAACTGTGCCGTACGAACCGCTGCGGCGGGACGCTGTTCGATCTGTGGATCGAATGCGCTTTAAGTTTGTGGCGCCCCGCCACTATGGTGTGAGATGACTATTTCCTTATTGCATTATCACTGGCGGGGCGCGGGAGTAATGGCTTCGATTTCACCGCTGATAGCTAACACGATGCATTGGGGAACGCCCCCCTTCCCCCCTAGGGGGGTACGACGGGGTTTACGGGACTCTGTCCCGATACCCTGCGAAGGGCTATCCGCCCTTTCGAAACCTGACCAGGCCTCGCCTGGACCATCATGATACACATT
>JAISBH010000311.1 GCA_031266295.1 Oscillospiraceae bacterium
TGCATCATCACCACCGATACGGTTAAGGGTCAACCGCCCGTCCTGATACTAGACGACGACGAGACTGGCGATAAGCGATTGATTTCACCAGCGGTGTGAGGAAACCATGCGGGGCTGCCAACTGAACGGCGGCCCTTTTTAATGTCAGGGTATGGGCGAGTTGGTATACCCATACCATGGTCGTCCGCAGAAGGCAGAGCGCGGTATTTGGAGAAAGTTCACACTTCATTGTGACGCGCATAAACTATACTGCTTGACGCATAAAGCTCGCAACAGATCTGCGGATTTTGTGCGTTAAGCAGTATATGGGGCGGAGTACACGGCTGCCCAGCTATGCATGTGCGAGGGAGTTTTTGATATGTGTTCTATTTGCGGAATCGTGGATTCAAACCTTGGCGCGTTATCCGTCCCGCCGTCCGAGTGTGAAGCACGGGCGATGGGCGCGACGATGAAACGCCGCGGCCCGGATCAATCGGGCGTCTATACGATGAACGGCGCGGCGCTGCAGCATAACCGCCTGGCCATCATCGACCTGGAGAACGGACTGCAGCCGATGACTGCCGAGCATCAAGGTTTTACGTATACGATCGTATACAATGGAGAGTTGTATAACACGCCTGAACTAACCGCCGAACTGCGCGGTCTGGGCGCTCGATTCAAGACGCGATGCGATACGGAGGCCGTGTTGTGGGCGTATATATTGTGGGGCGAGGATTGCCCGTCGCACCTGAACGGGATATTCGCGTTCGCTGTGCTGGATGGGAAACGCGATCAGCTGTATCTCGCCCGCGATCGGTTCGGGATAAAGCCACTTTATTATGCAGAGCGCAAGGGACGCTTGTTGTTCGCCTCGGAACTGAAGGCGCTGCTGGCCCATCCGGACGTCGAACCGGCGCTGGATCACATGGGTTTGTGGGAACTGCTGTTCCTCGCTCCGGCCAGCAGGATCGGATCTGGGTTGTTTAAGGGCGTGCACTCGCTGGAACCTGCGCATTACCTGGTGTGGGGCGCGGACTCTCCCGGCGCGGCGGCTTCCATAAATGGGCGGCGTGGCGGATCGCTGCGCAAGGGCGTCTATTGGTCGCTGCGTGCGGAACCCTTCACTGGTACAGAGTCCGACGCCGTTTATACAACGCGCGATATCCTCTCTGACGCGATACAGCGCCAGCTGGTATCCGACGTGCCGCTGGCGACGTTCTTGTCGGGCGGACTGGATTCATCCGTTGTATCGGCCGTTGCGGCGAAGGCTTACAAGGAAAGAGGCCAACAATTGCACACATACTCGTTTGAGTATGAGGGTGACCGCGAGTTTTTCCATGAATCGCTGTTCCAGCCGCAGAGCGACGACGCTTACGCTGAGTGGCTTGCCAACGAACTAGGCACAGAGCATCATATATTGACGGTTACCCCGGCGCAGGTCGCGGACGCGCTCGTGCCCGCGATGCGATTGCGCGACTTTCCCGGCCAGGCTGACATCGATTCGTCGCTATATCTCTACTGCATTGAGGTGAAGCGGCTGCATACGGTCGCCCTGTCGGGCGAGTGCGCCGACGAGATATTCGGCGGCTATCCGTGGTTTTATCGCCCGGAGATGCTGGAGAAGCCGTTCTATCCTTGGCTGCATGATCCGTTCATACGAGTCGGGCTGTTCGACGAGGGAATCGTCAAGCCTAAGGATGGATACGCGCTGCTGTCCGACGAGTATCGCGCCGACCTGGCTCAGTGCCCGATATTGCGGGACGACGCCCCAGACATGATTACGGCGCGGCGCGCGACGTGGCTGTCCACGCGGCACTTCATGTATTCGTTGCTGGAGCGAAAGGATCGTATGAGTATGGGCGCGAGCCTGGAGGTGCGCGTGCCGTTCGCGGATCATCGCGTGCTGGAATATGTATTCAACGTGCCTTGGTCGATCAAGCGCAAGCATGACGTGGAGAAAGATCTGCTGCGGGAGGCGATGGGCGATTACCTGCCCGACCGTATCCGCAACCGTAAGAAGAGTCCGTATCCCAAGGTGCATAACCCTGGGTATGAGCGCATAGTCCGCGAACGCCTGGACGCGCGGCTGAACGATCCCGCATCGAAACTGCGTGGATTGATAAACCGCGCAGCGCTGACACGCACGCTTGAATCGTCGGACGGCACGTGGTACGGTCAACTGATGGGTCGGCCGCAGTTGATTGCATGGCTGCTGCAGCTGGACGCGTGGCTTGAGGAATATAAGGTCAAATTGGTATAGATTCACTAGGTTTCGCTGTTTTTTGTCTCTCCTCCTTGTCCCGTAGTTATATGTACTGCATATACTATACATGGGGAGGGATTAATATAGGTATTGTAAAAGCGGGCGATGTTGCCCATGCAGCCTTGGACTTGCTGACTATGCCCCGAATTCCCTATGTTATCAACTCAGCCGACCCCAAGAAGGGGATGGATTGTCAAGGTCTTGTTCAGTACTGTGTGCGCAAGGCCGGAGGCGTAAGCAGGTATCTCGGCTCAAACGATATGTTCAGGCATGACAGCGCGTGGGTGGGGACAATAGAACAGGCTAAGGCGCAGGGGAAACTGGTTCCGGGCGCTGCCGTATATGTTGTATCACCGAGCGGAAGCTATAATGAGCCAAAAAAGTATGTGCCCGACGGTATAGGCAACGCGCACCATGTTGGTGTATATTGCGGCGTATCGAACGCGGAGTGCGTATCCGCGTCCAGCGTGAAGGGATATGTCGGCGTCACCACGCTCGCGCAAGGCTGGACCCACGCTGCATGGCTGAAGGGCGTGGACTACAGCAGCGGCGACGCGTCTGTTGCCACGAGCATAGATAACTCGCAAACTGCTGAGCCGCCGCCGGCCGCAGATAGTCAAGCGGATAATTCGCAAGCGAAAACCTCCGCGCCTACGGCCAATCCCAAGATTCCGTACGACGCGGTGGTGAAAACGCCCACCGGCAATAAATTGAACCTGCGCAAAGCGCCGTCGACAACGACTGGCGCGCGGATAGCCCAAGTGCCGCCCGGTACGCCGTTGAAGGTCCTTTCGGATGATCAATCCGGCTGGATACAAGTGGAGTACAACGGACAGCGCGCCTGGGCGCAGAGGCAGTATGTTGTGGCGTCGGGGAGGTGACGGGTAGATAACAGAACAGCCAATGATATAGCGTTAATGATATAATAATCAATAATATAACGCGGGTGGCGGGTTAATTCTGCTGCCCGCGTTGTGGTGCAAATAGCGTAAGGCCTGCGGCAGAGACGTGTTAGGTGCGACGGTGCAACCATAGGTAATGTCGCGAAGATTGTGTAAACCGGGAAACGAGCACGAAGCGATTCTATCAAGGGAGTCAACCTTACAGCAGTGCAAGTAGGTTTTCA
This sequence comes from Oscillospiraceae bacterium, assembly GCA_031266295.1. Classification (GTDB taxonomy): domain Bacteria; phylum Bacillota; class Clostridia; order Christensenellales; family Aristaeellaceae; genus BNUH01. The sequence goes on from JAISBH010000311.1 coordinate 3,369, forward strand.
GGGCTAGAGGCACGGCTCTGCGTATCTCGCGGCCAGAGGGAGGTTCCCGAGCGAAGCGAGGCTTGGTCTTGATCGGTCGCTGCGAAAATTCTGCACTGGGCGGGACGACGGCGCGTCCGAGTGCATCGCAGGTTCCCGCTGCCGTCGGCACGACCATGCTAGCATTTTCGCAGCGGTCAGTCAAGACGGACGGTGTCGGAGTCGAGCGGTGTAACCCTTACGCCAATTCAGGAGTCCGTAATCATCCGCCAAGACGTGCAATGGATAGGGTAAACAGGGTAAACAACCTATCCGTTCTATTAACTATTTTAATCATGCAAAGGATTACTATCAAGATAAAATGGCACCAATTTGTCATATTCGATAAATGCCTCAAAATGATCACCTGATGCATGACCTTCCGGTAGAATAAAAACCACACCATCAGGTTTCAAGTAATATAAAGAATCAAGACTCACTCTATCTGGATAAAAATCAAATGCAGAACGCTCTAAATTCGTCATACGTATAACAAAATTATCGGTGTCGTTACCGTAAGGCGTTGTATCTGGGTCTGTTGGAAACTGTGCACTCTCAAAGAACATATCAACGAAGTCAGGATTTACCTCAAACATGTCAGCGAAGTCTAAGTCGCGCATTGTGGCTAACTCAATATTAAGTGTGTAGATCATATTATCATGTCGCTGGCCGATATTGTGAAAGACACCCCAAAATACGATGCTAATAACCTTTTCATGAATCAGGGTAACAGCGCACTGTAATACATTTTCATACGGTTTATCGAATCCTTCACGGAAGGGAAACCACATCGTTTTCCGGAAAATGAAATTATCAATCAGCCAGTTCAAATCATTCACACGCCTATATACGTTATCGTCATATCCGTTGTTGTCATAAATCTCCTTTGATCCATAATAAAAACGAGGGTATTCAACATAAACCGTACTTTCCTTATTTGGCGCGTCGGTATACGCCTGGGTTTCGAAGGACAACCCTTCGGAGAATTCATATTCTGTTCTTACAATAATTGCTTCGTCGATGATAACCTCCTCCGCAATAGCAAAGGAAGCGTGCATAATGACCAGAGACATTAACCAGCATAGAACTTGCTTCAACTCGTCCACCTCCGCATATAATCAGTCAAGGCAAACACCTAGAGCCTTGAGTGTGTAAAGATCCTTAACCGACGTGAAAAAACACTCCACAGGGCAGAGTGTGCAGACATCATCCGCGAGGATCGTTTCGAAGTCTAAAGCGCAACTCCATGTATCGGACGCGTACACCAAATTATATCACCAGCCTTACACATGTCAATCAAGCTGCACACGCGATTTGCAGACATTGGGGTATTGAGAGTTATCTTCACGGGACGCTGGATGTCATGCTTGAGTAGGATCGCTGGGTGACGCGCAGCGAACTGGCTGCCGCAAACCTTGCGATCTTGCGTAAACTGGCGCACGCTTTCCTGCGTAAAGCGCGTTGGCCGGATGATAATCCGCACAGCGGTCCGCTTAAAATGCGGGTTTGTGCATTCAATCCATCCGTGCTTGATTTCGTTGCTTCTCAAGCCTTTACGGATTTTTATTAACATGCCCTGCCCCGTAGGAAGCGAGGGTTTTCCGTCGGAAGTGGGAAGCAACTTTCTCATATGCACGCCAAAGCCCTGTATTACATACTCTGTACAGTAGAGGAGTGATGTGAATGCCATATCCATACCCCTACGGTGCGGATGGTCATCGCGGATATCAAGATGACTATTCCGAACATTATTATTATCATGACGACGATCATTGCCGCGCTCCAAAACGGCGCGATTGCGATATATGGACTCCGCTGGCCAGCGGTTCGCTGCGTACGCGCGGCGATTGGGTGTGCATTGACCTGCCCAGGCATATAGCTGGCGCGCGGCCTCTTACGCTGACTATTGTCGCCGCTGAGTGTGTGAGCAGCGCGGCTATCGATCCATCGTGCGTATCATGCCGATCGGAATCCGGCATGGCGCTGCGCGTCACGATCCCACTGTCACTGACGCTGGTGGACTGCCGTGGTTATCAGCACGCTGCGTGCTCGTCGATCGACGTATGTGTGCCGATCACGCAGTGTACGTGCGCGCGGCTGCCGAAAAACGCTCGCGTAAACGTAAAAGCGTGCGTATCGCTGGTCGAGCCGGTATGCATTAACGAGTGCGAGCGGTATGTGGAGGCGCTGCTAGATATGCGGATCGACGCTTGTGTCGTCGGTATGCTTCCACGACATGACCCATGCGATATTTGCCCGCTGCCGCTGCCATGGTATCCTCAACCGCCGAGGATCGGCGCGAGAGGCGATTGCTGCTGCGACTAAATCTCTAAATACTCTGTACCGCTAGGAACTGCCCGTTTCGCGCGTCTTTTCGACGCCTGCGTCGGCTCGTTCCGTCAACGAATATCCTGCAAGGACGCTTCCGAAAGATATCGGAGGCGTCCTGTTTTGTTTTAAGGTACATAATGTTTTCTGGCGAAACTGCATGACAATACCCGCTTTCCATTGATTCCGGCGCAAATGAAACCGCTATGAAATATAGCTCTTATATATATATATATATTGACAAAAGGTGATGAGTCATGTATACTTTCGCATACGCAAAACACGTCGCATTGTGTTCATTGCGAAAGGAGAGTGCACCTCAATGAAGAAACGCTCCATGGTATGCCTCGCCGCTATCCTGTGCGTAATGCTCGCCGCAACAGCGGCTCCGGCGTTCGCGCTTGATTTGCTGTCCGGCGAAGGCGTCTACCCGCTAACCACTGATCAAACGATCAGCTGGCTGGTGCTGGAAGGCCCGACGGTCAACACGGCATACGCCTCGTGGGAGGAATCGCCCTTCCATCGCGACCTGATCAAGCAGACTGGCATTAATATCGACTGGCGTTTTGTGCCGCAAGGCGGCGACGCTGGCGCGATATTCAACACGACGATCGCCAGTGGAGATTATCCGGACATCCTCTTTTACGGTGGTGGGCTGCTGACCAACAATATCTCGCTATACATGGAAGACGGCGTCATTCGCGACCTGACTGAAAAAATGCCCGAATGGTCGCCCGCGTACTACGCCTTCCTGCAGAATAACGAGACGTATCTGCGTTCCAAGAAGACCGACGACGGCAAGTTGTACGGCTACGGCTTCTTCCGCGAAGGCGGCGGCTGGAACGACAGCTACCTAGGGCCGGTCGTCCGCAAGGATTGGCTGGACGAGCAGGGACTGGCGCTTCCTGTGACGATCTCCGATTGGGACAATGTGCTGAAGGTATTCAAAGAGAAGTACAACGCCCCATTGTCATTCGCGTGGAGCCGCGTGCAATCGACCGGCATATCGGGCGCGTTCGGCGCGTATGGCTGGTCTGATACAACGTTCTTCATCGACGACGATCAAAAGGTTCAGCTGGCTCAGGCGCAGCCCGAGTGGCGCGACTATATGGCGAAGCTGAACGAATGGTGGTCCGCCGGACTGCTCGACCAGGATGTATTCACGCTAAAGGATCCCGACGAGCAGACCAAGGCCCTGAACGGCTCGGTCGGATTGTCGGTTACATCTATGGGTCAGATGAGCAACTGGCGTAAGGACGCCGCCAACGCCGGTAGCAGCGCCGACTGGATCGGGCTGCAGTACCCGCACGCCGACGACGACTCGCTGGCGATGGTGTTCGGCGGCTACGGCATCGGTACGACGGTATCGGTAATCACCTCTGCCTGCAGCGACGAAAAGCTGGAGACCGCGATGCGCCTCCTCGACTACGCGTACACGCAGGAAGGTTTCCTTTATTGGAACTACGGCACTCAGGGGCTGTCGTGGGACTATGACGCGAACGGCGAACCCGCGTACCTGCCTATCGTGGCCGACGACCCGGACGGCATCAACGACGCCATCTCCAAGTGGGGCGGCTCGACATGGAGCGGATCGTGCATCCAGTCCAATCTGATGCTCTATCTCAAGAATACGCCGGAATCCATCGCGGCCAACGATCTGTGGTTCTATCCCAACGAGGATGTAAGCGCGAAATGGAAGTATCCTCCGGGAATCACGCCGACCGCCGACGAATCGCTTGAGGCGCAGGATCTGCTCTCCACGATTGAGATCTACATCAAAGAGACCTCCGCGAAGTACGTCACCGGCGAACAGTCGATCGATACGTTCGATCAGTTCGTTGAGACGCTGAACTCGATGGGGCTGCAGCGTCTAATCGAACTCCGTCAGGCTGCGTACGACAGGTTCCTCGCGCGTTAATCAAAACGCAGACGGGGGCGGCTTCATCGGTCGCCCCTGTTTTTACAAAGTTTTCGAACGGACCGTAGCACAGTTTTAACAGAGATGAAAGGGCGGCTGATCCGTCATGACAAGCGCCGACGCCGTTTCCCACCTCCCGCCCAGGCGCACGGTCGGGCAAGCATTAGCGCGGGATTTCAGGACTAACTGGGCCAAGTACCTGATTGTTCTCCCGGTGCTTGTATACTTGTTTATTTTTGCATACAGGCCGTTGATCGCGCTCCAGGTAGCGTTCAAAGAATACCGCCCCACGCGCGGTATATACGGCAGTCCATGGGTCGGACTGAAGCAGTTCCGCTCGTTCTTTAGCGATGTTTATACCCCGCGCATCATTCGCAATACGCTGACTATCAGCATCCTGACAATACTGTTCGGATTTCCGGCGCCGATACTGCTGGCGCTGCTGCTCAACGAACTACGTTCCGTGCGATTCAGGCGCATCGTACAGACGGTCACCTACATGCCATACTTCATATCGATGATTGTGGCGATGTCGATCGTTACGATCTATACGCGCAGCGACGGGCTGTTCTCGCAGATCAGCGTGGCGCTGGGCGGTCAGCCTCAGAACCTCCTGATCAACCCGCGTTACTTCTATCCCATATATGTTATATCCGATCTGTGGCAATACATCGGATGGAATTCGATCATCTACCTGGCAGCGTTGACCAGCATCGATCAAGAGCAGTATGAGGCGGCGCGGATCGACGGGGCGAGCCGGTATAAGCAGGTTCTTCACATTACGATACCGGGGTTGCGGCCGACTATAGTCATACTGTTCATACTGCGCATGGGTGGCATCCTCAACGTCGGTTATGAGAAGGTGCTGCTGCTGTACAGTGATCCGACTTTCGCAGTCGCGGACGTTATATCCACGTACGTGTATCGCCGCGGCATACTGGGCACGGCCGTCAGTTATTCGGCGGCAGTCGGATTGTTCAACTCGGTGGTCAACGTTGCATTCCTGCTGGGCGCAAACTGGGTCAGCCGCCGGATAACCGAGAGCGGACTGTTCTGATAGGCAGGTGGAGGTATGGTTATGCAGAAAACCGCACAGGCACCCTCTTTACATAATAATCCCACGCTGATAAAGCGCACGCGCGGCGAGCGCACATTTGATGTGCTCAACATCGTCTTTATGGTGGCGCTGTGCCTGATTACGATGTACCCGATGTACTTCGTAATTTGCGCGGCATTTTCCAGCAATATTGAGTTGTTGATGCACCCCGGTTTCCTGCCGTGGCCGATGGGGTTCAACGTAGGCGCTTTTCGCCTGGCGCTCAAGCATCCGCTGCTGTTGAGCGGATACAAAAACATAATGATTATTTTGGGTGTGTCACTGCCCATCAATATCCTGTTAACGCTGTTGTGCGGGTATTTCTTGGCGGCAAAGGATGTGTTGTTCAAGAAACCGATACTGGCGCTGATCATGTTTACGATGTTCTTTAACGCGGGCATGATCCCTAATTATTTGAACATAAATACCCTGGGGTTGCTCAATAGTATGTGGTCGCTGATACTGCCCGGCGCGATGAGCGTGTATAACTCGATTATCTGCAAGACCGCAATGGAAGGGTTGCCCGACAGCCTGCATGAATCGGCGAAACTGGACGGCGCGAATGATCTGGTGATACTGTTCCGGATAGTGCTTCCGCTGATAATGCCGACAGTGGCCGTGCTGCTGCTGTATTACGGCGTTGGGCATTGGAATGCGTGGTTCAACGCGACGCTGTATATCAGAGAGGATAAGAAACTGCCGATCCAGAACATACTGCGCGCCGTGCTGATCCAAAACTCCTCGATATTCAACTCGGCTGTGACAGAAAACGACCGCATCAACGATTTCGCCGAGACGATCAAGTATTCCGCGATCGTTATAACAACAGTGCCGGTATTGGCAATCTACCCGTTCCTGCAGAAGTACTTCGTGAAGGGCGTTCTGATCGGGGCGGTTAAGGGGTAATGGGAATCGGTTGCGCTCCGGAACAGACTATCGGAACGCAACCGTGGGGAACCCCCTCTGTCGCTGCGGCGACATCTCCCCCCTAGGGGGGAGATGAGGGCTAGGAGGACGGATTGCGTTCCGAGGTAGACTATCCAGGGACAACAGGCAGTCCGAAGCCGATTGTGGCTTTAGAGTCTGTTCCGTAACGTAACCGACAACCCTCATCGCCCCCCTAGGGGGAGATGTCGCCGCAGCGACAGAGGGGGTTCCCCCGTCCCCCCGTCACTCCCCCACCAGCAATAACTTAAGCTCGTCGACAAGCCCTTTCGCCGTA
>JAISBH010000314.1 GCA_031266295.1 Oscillospiraceae bacterium
GATCTTGCAGATAACCACAATATGTGCCGACATTTTTATATAGCAGCACAAGATGTAGCGGAATTATTTTCCAAGTTGAGACTTTTTCAGTGCCCTCTCGGGGGGAAGGGGGGCGTTCCCCGTTCCAATCCTGCGCCCCGCCAGTGAAAATGGTGTAGGGTAGTTGACAACTCACGTCATAGTGGCGGGGCGCAAGTAACTTAAAGCGCATTCGATCCGGAGATCGAACAGCGTCCCGCCGCAGCGGACAGCCGGTGGCAGCGAAGCGCAATCTGCCCTGTACGATTGCGTAAACGCGTACAGGTTGTTTTATGTGTATAGCGTGTAATGCACGTCTTCGTAGGATTAACCCTTACGCGTTTACGCTATAGTGCGCCCTCTTTGCCGCAGCAACGACAGAGAGGGCGCACGCCGCTAAGCTTACCTTACATTACCTTAACTTACTTATACACCGTCTTCAATGCGTTCTCCATAGGCTGCTTGAACGTCTCCTGGAACTGCGCCGGGGTCATGTCGCCGGTCATAATGTCCGACAGGCCGAAGTTCTGGGTATCCGATGCGGCCAAGGACGTCATGCTCTCCCACGGATCGAAGCTGACCGACCGCGCCATCATGTGATTCAGCCGAATATTGTTTTCGGCCAGTACCTCGTCGCCGTGAGCGCATGTGATCAAGATCTCATCGTTCCACGTCAGCGGCAGATCATCCGGATCGAGCACGTCATACTGCTTCGTGTTCTCGAAATCGCCGCCGTACCAGTTGGTCAAATCCCTCCACGCGGCGTATACCAGCGCCGGATCCTCCACACCCTTCGGAATCACGTAGTAATTGCCGTTGACCGTGTTATGGGTGTTCGTCTCCTGATTGCCGCTAGGCCCAACAGGATACGGAACCACACCTATCTCGAAGTTCAGCGGATGATCCATACCGCCGCCGCTGCCCGCGCTGCCGCTGTCGTTGAGTATCCAGTTCGCGGCGGTAAAGAACGCCGCACTGCCGTCGCTGTAATAATTGTTCGACGCCCAATCCTCTGTATTCCACGGTCTTGCTATCTTTAGATCCTGATACATTTGCTTGAACAGATCTAGAGCCTCTCCCGTGGCGGCGCTCATCAGCCCGCCTTCAGGGGTGGCCGCGATCTGAGCGCCGTTTGAGCGCAGGAATCCGTTCAGGTGGTTCGTCCAGAATCCGGTGAAGCCATATACCGGCGGATTCGCGGTCAGGTCGGTAAGCTTCGCGCAATAATCCAGGAACACGTTCCACGTCCACTCGCCTCGATCCCATAGATCCTGCGGATTCTCAAGCCCCTTGGACTGCAGCAGCGTCCAGTTGAATCCCAGCATATATACCGTAGCGCTCTCGACATAGTCCTGCCACATATATGTTTTATCCTGCGACGGGAACTTCAGTCCCTGGAATATCTGCTGGGTGGTGAACACATCGTCATCCGGCAGCGTGATATCATCCAGCGCGTAGACATACTCGTTCAGCGCATAGGTCATCGCGAAGTTGATATCCACCTCATAAATGTCGGCCTCTGGCCTCCCGGACAGTATACCCTCGTCGATGCTGATCTGCGCGCCCTCAAACGTAGTGCGCACAACCTCGAACCTGACGTTGTACTTTTCCTCGATCTCCTTGAGCCGTCCGTACCGCACCTCGTAGCTCTCGGGGCTGGTGAAGTATCCGTCCAGATCCTCCAACTCCATCCCGCTGAAATACGGATACGCGCGGTCATACCATCCGGCGACGCGGATCACCCGCGCGCCTCCATCATACTTGCCCTGTCCGGCGGTGCCCAACGGCGCGCCCGGCACATCCACTACCGACGCAAAAGCCGCGGACGTCATAGCCAGCACTAGCAGCAGCGCGATAAACAGTGTCGCTCTCTTCATGTTGAACCTCCTGTTATTTCAGTATCAGCGAGATGCCAGTGATCGTATCCACTCCATCCCAGCAGCCGAAGCCCAGGTTCTGCACCTCGGTGACCTGATCCATGTCGTCCAGATACAGCTTAAGCGACTTGCCCGGCTCCAACTCCACCAGCGGATCATCAAGCGTTATCTCACGCCAGCCTTGTTCAGCCGGACCGCCGACCACCTGGACGACGAACTTCGACCCGCCAGGGTTGGTCTCGATGGGGCTGGATCCGTCCTCACTCGGCGTAAACTCGACCAGCAGCGCGGCCGCGCTTTGCCATATTTCAAGCGGCACGCCCGATGAGTTATAGTTGATCCACCCCGCCTCGAACGGAACCTCGCCCAGTTCATATAGCTTCGCCTCAGTCTTGACCCGCAGGTATATGCGCGTTATAGTATCCGCGCCGTCCCACGCGCCGTAGCCCAGGTTCTGCACCTCGGCGACCTGATCCATATCGTCCAGCGTCAGCGTGAGCGACTGGCCCTCGACACGCTCGACCAGCGGATCGTTGTTGGGTATCTCGCGCCAACCCTGCTCGGCCGGACCGCCAAGCACCTGCACAACGAACTTGCCGGCGTCTACATTGGTGTCGATCGGGCTGGATCCGTCCTCGTTCGGTGCGTACTCCACTACCAGTGCGACCGCACGGTTCCACACGTCCAGCGGGATATCGGTTGAGTTGTAATTAATCCATCCGCTCTCAAACGGCGCAGCGCCCAGCGCATACTCCTCGGTGGGGGTATTATCCTCGGCGGGAGCGTCGTAACCCTCCGGGAAGTCCTCGCCCGCTTCCGGGTTGACGGGCAGCGCATTCCCGTCAGCATCCAGGAACTTCAGGCCCAGGATATACAGATCGTTCTTTCCCGTATACGAGGAGCCGTCGTCCTGGGTGGGCTGGATTACCAGGTAGTTGTTCGCGCCAGCGGCGAACGGACTCGCCACCTTCACGTATATATCCTTTGGGTTGCTCTCCGGCGTCTGCACGCCAAACTTGGATGTGGATTCCGTCAGCGCCGTCGGATCCTCCCCGGTGTACGCGTATACCGTGCCCGTCATCGGCCAGAACTTATCGTCCGTGCTTTTTAGTCCCAGCTTGATCACGACTGTCGATACATTGGGCAAATCCTCCGGCGATAGCAGACCCGACGCCGATATGCCTATGAACGGCGTCTTAGCGCCTTGCGCGGCTATCTTCACTGCGGGCTGACCGTCGAAGTCGTCCAGTTCCAGCGAGAAATCCCCGCTCGTGCCCCTGCGTGCCCGATCCAGACGCAGGAACCCCGTGTTCCCATTACTAAAATCGACGGTCGTAACGGCCACTTTGACCAGCGCGTCCGGCTGCCCCGCCCCATCGGCGACCGCGAAGCCGCTCACCGCCAGCATCATAACCAACGCCAGCGCGAGGCAGGCTCGTCCAAATCCCTTGCTCATAAACGCAGTACCCTCCTTCGTTTTGTTCCACATAGCCCGATCCTATAACCCAGTCCCGTATTGCGGCACACCCTGTCATCCAACAATACCGCTGCGCTCCACCCCCTCTATAAACCGCCGCTGCAATATAACATACAATACCAGCAACGGCACGATCGCCAGCATGACGCCCGCGTAAAGGTACAGCGTCGTCAGCGACGGGTCGCGGAGCTGATACAGGTTAGATACGCTCGCCTGCAGTCCAGAGATCTGCTTGCTTAGTACGATCCTCGGACTGATCGAGAACAGCTGCGCGTAGAACTTATCGTTGAACTGCCATACCACCGAGAATATCAGCACGGTTAACGCCGACGGGATCGCGTTGGGCAGCATCACGCGCAGGTAGGTATAGAACGCGCCGGCGCCGTCGATCTCCGCCGCCTCCTCTATCTCCTTGGGCAATCCCCTGAAGAACTGGGTGAATATGTATATGTACAGTCCCGACCTCAGTCCCGCGCCGAATACCGTCATGATGTACATAGGCCACGGCGAGGCGAGCAAGTTCGGTGGCGTCAGCCCCAGACGCGTGACAATCCCTAGCGGATCGAACCGCTGGAACAGCATATACAGCGGCAGCATGATCACATGCGACGGCATCACGATCATGATGATCAGACACCCGAACAGCAGCCCCTTCAGCGGAAATCTGAACCGCGCGAACCCATACCCAACCATCGAGCACACAATAGCCTGTATAACCGCCAATCCACCCACGAACAGCAGGTTGCGCGGCAGTACGCTGGCGTAGCTCATCACCTTCAAGGCCACTTGATACCGCTCCAGCGTGGGGGTCTGCGGGATCATGTAGACCATCGGATTAAACTGATCTGTGTTCGAGAAAAACGACCGCGCCGCAACCCCGAGCAAGGGGCTGACGATCACGTATGACACGCCGATGATCAACGCCCATCTCAGCAGCGCCAGCAACCATGACTTTGTCCCTGATATGATACGTCCGCGAGTATTGCGCGACGTTTCGCTTCGCATTACCGTCACCGCCTAATTCTGGTAAAACGCGCGTTTCGATACAATCCCGCTGGCGGTCATCAATATCCCGCATAGCGCGATCATGCTCACCAGACTGAACGCAGAACCCAAGCCGTATTGCTTAGCCGCGCCGAATATCGTGTCGTACGACAGGCTGATCACATCGCTGGATACAAACGAATCCACCAGCGTATACACCATGTTCGTCACGATCAGAGGCGACACCATTGGGAATGTGATCTTCCAGAACGCCTCGTATGCCGTCGCGCCCTCAATCCTGGCCACCTCGTACAGCGCGGGTGAGATTGACTGCAGCGCGGCCAAAAATATCACTATCTGAACCCCGCTGGATGTGATGATCGAGTTGATCCGCGACACCGCGCCCACTATGTAATTAAGCGCTGCGCGGGGCATACCCAGACTACCCAGCATATCCACGTAGTACGACACATTGACGCCGCCGCCCGCCGCATTCATCACAGTCGCCGATGCTGGCGACGTTCCGCCCAGCAGCAGTGCGCGCGCCATATCCAGCGCGTCCGATATGGCCGGGGCGTTCAATAGCACGGGCAGGAAGAATATCGCCCGCGCGGCAGTCCGTCCCCTGAAACGCTGATTCAGCAGTATCGCCATGAACAGGCTGAAGAATAGTATCAGCGGCACGTCCAGCAGCATGTTCCCGACCGAACTGGTTAACACCTGCTTGAACGTCGCGTGTTCCCTGAACGCGTATATGTAATGCTTCAGCCCGGAGAACGCGAGGGTATAGCCGCCGTCCGGTTTCAGCGACAGGTCCGACAGGCTGAACTCCAGCGTCAGAAGCAGGCCGCGTGCGTAGAACGCGATGAACCCCACTATGAACGGCGACACGAACGCCAGCCCCACCCATGCCCTGCGTGCGGAGAGAGGCAGTCGCCTCTTCAGTCTGCGATTCGGTATACGCCCGACGGCGCCCTTGCCTGTACTGGCCGTCATCGCGCACCCTCCTTTATTGAGTAATCCAAATCGTTATAGTCGATTATGAACTCCGTGCCGTCCTCATATACCACGCGCTTCACGCCGGACGCGACCGTCTCGTGCAACGCAACACTCAAGCCGGCGACGCGAGACAGCGCGCCATTGACCGTCGCGTACACTTGCGCCGCCGCATCCGACCAGTGATCGAACGTGGCGGAGTAATACGGGTTCAGCGCGGTATACTTCATGTCGCTGGCCGGGGCGTAGGTAAAGGTAAAGTGCGGCGACGCGCCGTATTCGATCATCCGCAGAGCTGCCTCGCGCAGATCATAATCGCTATCAATGCCGCTCAGGTTCAGCGCGGAACCCGCGTACGGCACGCATCCGCTCAGTATCATTCCATACCAGGGAATCTCATCATCAACGATCAGGAACGCGTTGTGATACAGCGGCGCGTTGGATACGGCGGCGGCGTACGGCAGAGCGTAGGCGTTCGCCGCGCTGATCATCAACGGATACTCGGCGGCCAGCGTCCCAAGACTGCAGGCGACGAGCGCTTCCGCCTCGTCGCGGGTGATTGTCTCGGTACGCTTGCGGTCGGAGGCGAGCGCGCTGCCTAGGTCGCGCAGCGATACCCCGGGCAGGGCATACCGATCGAACGCGCGCAGGAACTGTTCCGCGTAGCGGCCTATAAACTTCGGCGACAGCAGGTTAGATAATACCTCCCTATAGCCGCCCAGCGCGGAGTCGACGTTATAACTCAACGGATTCCACTGTCCTATCACAGCCGCGCCGCCCTCGCCATAGTAGCGCGAATTCTCGACCGTGTACTGATAATGCCGCGACGAGTATGGCACGCGCTGGAACGCTGTGTCGGAGAACAGTATGCCGCCACGCGACTCAACGTCATACGCCAGCGATTGCAGCTCGTCTATGTCTCCCAATTCGCGCACCGGCGTTATATGGTTTGCCGCGTCGTGATAATACCCGCGATTATACCATCCCTGATAGTTTACGAACAGCCTCTGAACGCCGCTATCCGACAGCGATTCAACAATGGCCTGCGCCTGAGCGTATGTGGTCACGGGCGTTTGCCCTTCATACGCTATATCCAGGAAGAATCGCCGCCCCATCACGCTGCCGATTATATCCACAAACATGGGGATATCCGTTTGTTCCGCCGCGATAATCGATTCAGCCGCCGGTTTGAGCTTCCCCTCGGCGGTCATTCGTTCCCGCTCATACCGCGCCATACCGCTGTAACCGGAGTATTCGTCAGCCAGGAACGTGTATCGGATAGCGATGTTAAGCTCGGCCTTGCGCTTCTCAACCACTGGTATCAGCGTCTCGCCCGCGCCACCGCTGACGCGCACCATCGACGCCGATCTCAGAGCGAAGATGGCGCTAATCGCGTTGTAGCTGTTCAACTTGCCCGCGACGGACGCGCTAATCTGCGCCAGCGGCGCGCCGCTCTCGATGCGGACGAGTATGCCGCCGCCGTCATGCTCGATCCCGAACAGCGGAAGCCGCGCGGATTCCGATTGATCCAGCATAGCGTTCGTTATCAGCAGCGGATCCAGCCCATATACATACTGCCGATAGTCCTCCGCCGTTACCTTGCCGTTATTGAACCGTATCAGCGAGCCGGAGCCG
>JAISBH010000076.1 GCA_031266295.1 Oscillospiraceae bacterium
CTGCCCGACTCGCCGACGATAGCGAGGCTTTCGCCGTTAAACAGGCTCAGCGCCGCGCCGCGTATAGCGTTCAGCGTCTGCCCTCGCAGCGTGAATCTCACAATCAAATCGCGTACAGATAACAGCGGAACGTTATCGTATGACATCGTTCATCCTTCCGCTCACCATCTCATACACCTCGCATCCTTCCTTCTTTCCCATCTCCGCGCCTCAAATCACCGGTGATTCTTAGGATCGGCGGAGTCGGCGAATGTGTTGCCGATCATATAGAATGAAATAGTTATTACCGACAATACAATCGTCGGGAACACCAGCTGGTAGCTCTGAGAGGTTGACAGCAGTTTTCGGCCTTCGTTGATAAGGTTGCCCAGCGACGGTACGCTGACTGGCAGACCTAGCCCGATGTACGTAATGAATACCTCGCTGCCGATAGCGCTGGGAATGGCCAGCGCCATGCGCAGCATGATCACCGAGACGAGGTAGGGGAGTAGGTTGCGCATGATTACGCGCGGAAGTTTTGTACCCAGGCATCGCGACGCTAGATTGTAGTCACGGTCGCGGATTATCACTATCTGGTTGCGTACGAACCGCGCCATGCCGACCCAGGACGTAAGACACATCGCGAATATCAGCGTTTTCACGGACGGACGCATGATATACGATATCAGAATAAGCACTATGGTTGTCGGAATATTATCTATTACGTTGTACACCTCGGTCATTATCCGATCCAGCCGACGCACATATCCCCAGATTATTCCAATCAGGATGCCAATGCCCGCCTCGACCAGCGCGACCATGAACCCGATGAACAGCGATGTGCGCGTACCAGACCAGACCAGCGACCATAGATCCTGGCCAATCAGGTTTGTGCCGAACCAGAACCCGTTCTGGTAGGGGAGTATGTGTAACGGTGTTTCGCGAATAGTTAGCGCCTGTTCTCCGCCGCCGTCGATCTCAAGATCGGTTCGCCGCGCAAACAGTTCAACGCCCGCGCTGGTGTAATCGTGCGGCGACAGGAACATATTCACCGGGAAGTTGGACTGCGACTCGTACGGAACCGCCGCCGGATCGTCAGGCAGTTTCAGCTTGTTGGCGAAATCGTTCGAGATCCAGCCTTCGTCGCCGTCGACCGTCGCGCGCACCCAATCGCCGTCATACTCGACGACGGTAAACTTCACGCGTCGCTGGATCACGCGGGTCAGGTTCGTCACCGCCGCCCATTCCGGATCGTTATACGGACGCACCGTCAGCGGCGTGCCGGACGAAGCGGTGATCAGCACGGTTGAGAGCGTAGGCGGGACGTTGCTTAGCTGGCGCTTGATCAGCGGATGGTTGATGATCAGCGTGGCCGGGTATTGTCCGGGCAGGTATGGCTGTATAAATGTAAAGGCGATAAGTACAACCAAAACGCACAACAGCAGCACCGCGATCGGACGCTTGAAGAACGCGCGAAACGTGCTGCCCCAATACGAATAGTTGGAGTAACCGATGCGCTCGGCGTTCGACCTGTCGAACGGCGCTTCCTCAAACAGGCTTGGATCGCGCGGTATGACGGGATCAGGCGTGGGGGATGGGCCGTCGGCGACATCCGGTTGGATCATCCTCGCGGAGGCGGCGCCAATGATCGGCCTTACCGACACACCCTCTAGTTTTCCCGACACGAGCGAACGCAGCCGTATCATCGCGCGCCCGCTCTCTTGGCGAAGCTGATGCGCGGATCAATCGCCACCATCAGCAGATCGCCCAACAGCAATCCAACGACGCCAATGCAGCTATATATTATAACCAATATCTGTACCATTGGATTGTCCTGCCGCCGAATTACGTCGACCAGCAGACCGCCCATGCCAGGAATCGAGTACAGCGATTCGACGTATATGGACCCGCTGACCGTGTACAGCAGCGACGTTGGCAGGTATTGTATCATCGGCACGAACGCGTTGCGGAACACATGCCTCGCGAGTACGCGGCGGTTAACGACGCCCTTCGCCTGAGCCAGCGCCACGTAATCCTTGTTGAGTTCGTCTACCATGTAGCGGCGCAGCCACATCGCGTAGTAAGCCGTGCTGCCCAGCGACATGGATAGTATGGGCAGCAGCCACGTCAGCGGCTGTTCACGGCTGAACAACATAGAGGTGTGTAAAGCCCGTGAACCATACGCTTGCAGGTAGATGTGATACACCGCAGCCGGAACGGCATTGATAAACACTATGAACACTGTGCCAACCGCGTCCCACAACCTTGCCTTGTACCGCGTCTGCGACCGCGCCATGGCCACGCCTAGTGGCACACCAAGCAGTAGCGACAGCGCCATGCTGATCAAGCCGAATTGGAGTGAAACGGGGATCTTGTTCAGCAGTATCCGACCAATAGGCACACCAACGCTGTACCGCGCGGACACGCCTAAGTCGCCGCGCAGCAGGTTTGACAGGAAGCGGCGCAATTGGGTAAATATGGGATCAGTCAGACCCATCTGAACCAGGCGCGAATGAACAATGTTCGCGTCGAGTTTATCGAAGTTATCAAAATAACCCTCGATGGGCATTTGACGCACCAGTATAAAAACCGCGCTGACAATAATCAACAGCGTTACGATGGCGGCGAGCAGACGTTTGAATATATATCGAGCCACAAATAGTCTCCGCTTGTTTGTTCGTTTATTTATTAATCAATTACAATCCACGCCTCGCGCGCACGAGGCGACTGCGCTGTTGTAGATATTACCCATATTTCAACCCGCGCCTCGCGTGCGAGGCGACTTGTGTAACGCTCGGGCATGAGCGGGCGTTCGCCGCCGGAGTCGTCTCGTCAAACAGGCGCGCCAGCCCGGCGGATGGGGGGACGCACGTCCCCCCATCCATGGCTGCGTTTACTGCTCGGCCAGCGCGTCGCGGGCGTCCTGCCACGCGTCGTACGCGTCGAAGTATTGATCCGTGGACATGGGCGCGTCCAGCAGATGCTGGCCCTTGAAGCGATACGGCGAGATGCCGAACGAGGCGTACTGTCCCTCGAACGGATCGATGCGCGTACCGATGTAGCCTGCCTCGCCATAGCCCAGAGGCACGACGATCGCGTGATCGATGAAGAACGCTTCGGCCTTCGCGAAGGCCTCATAGCGAGAGGCGAGGTCGCCGGTCTCCGCTTTAGCGGCGGCGGTCAGCGCGTAATACTGTTCGGCGATCGAGCCGTTATCGTCGGCCTGGGTCAACCCTTTATCCAGGAAGTTGTACGAGTTGTCATAATCAAACGGGTCGGTGAATGTTTGCGGGTCGGCGTAGTCCGGACCCCAGTTGCACTTGAGCAGCGCGTACTTGCCCGAACGGCGCACCTCGGACAGGAAGCCCGACGACGGGCCAGCCTCCACGATCAGGTCGATGAAGTCAGCGCCCAGCAGCGACTCCAAATGCTGCTCGACGACGACGCACTCATCCGCCCAGCCAGTAACGACCGGGTTGTATGGGAGCAGAACCTTGATCGGGAACGTCGCGCCTGCGGCTTCCAGCTCGGCCTTTGCGGCGTCGCGGTATTCGAGCGCCTTATCTTCATTGAACGTATCCAGGCCCAGCGCGGTTATGGTGGCCAGGTCGCCTATCTGGGTATAATCCAGTCCGCCGAGCGAGACGAATGTCGGCGGCGTGATTGTGTTGTGGATGATAGATTCAGGGTTGGCAGGATCGAACACGGCCTGGCTGTTATAACGATCCAGCGCGTAATAGATCGTCTTGCGGAAATTCTCGCTGTTGGCGGCAAGCTTCCAATTTTCAGGCTCATAAACCGCATCAAACTGCGGATCGAAGTTGAACGCGTAGAAATACGAGAAGAATCCCGTCTGCCGAACAGGGCGGATCAGCTCGGATTTCGCCGGATCGGCCAGCCATTCTGCGGCCACGATGGAGTCGAATCCCGCCTCGTCCACTTCGCCGCGCAGGAACAGTTCGGCCGAAACGGTAGAAGCTTCCTTATTATATGTATACTGAATCGCGTCGATGAAAACGTTGTCGGCGTCCCAATTGGCCGCGTTCTTTCTCAACTCGCGCTTTTCATTGGGCTTGAATTCGGACAGGTAGTATGCGCCGCAATACAGCAGCGTGTCGTTTCCCGTCGACAGACCGAACGTCTCGCCCTTCTCCAATAGGAACGGTTCATACACCGGCATGAACGATACGTACGTGGTCATCGACAAGAAGTAGGGAACGGGTGTTATAAGCTTATATTGCAGCGTATACTCGTCGGGCGCGGTGACGCCGACAGTCTCCCACTCGGTAGCGGGCGCCGGTTCCTCGCCTTCGTCGGGGGTGGCGGTGCCGTTGTAGTAATCCAGCGCGCCCTCGATCACATCGTAGAGCACGTTGGCGGTGGAAGAAGCGTTCTGGGCGTTCAGGATGTACTGGGCGGCGGCGACAAAATCCGCAGACGTGACTTCAGCCACGGGCTTGCCGGAGCCGTCGACCCACTGCGCGCCCTTACGCAGATGGAACGTCCAGGTCAGGTTATCATCGCTGACCTCCCAGGATTCCGCGAGACCGGGCTGCACTACGCCGTACCGATCGTATTCGATCAG
>JAISBH010000198.1 GCA_031266295.1 Oscillospiraceae bacterium
TGATACACAATCTACCGGCTTCGGATTGCTTGTTCTCCCTGGATAGTCTGTTCCGGAACGCAACTCGTTCCTACGTTCTTCCGTTCCAAGCCCCGGGGGAGGTCGGGAGGGGATCTCAATCTATCTTCCGGACGTATAACGACGCGCTCCGGCCCTGCTGCAGCCAGACCACGCACGGCGCGTCTTGCTCCAGCCTCAGCCTATCGCCCCTACGCAGCCGCTCCACTATGTGCCCCTCGAACACTGCCGGTATGGGCAGACTCCGCGAGTCTGTTAACCCCACAATCTGCTTTGCCGGCTCGTCGCCTTCAAACGGCTGGCCGTTGCGCGTCACCTTTACGCTCATCGTCGCGGTCTGCTCGGCTTCCTGCACCTTCACCAGATAGCGTATCTCATATACCCCGTCATCCTCTATCGTTATCGTATCGGCCTCATCCATACCGACATTCTCCGCCAGCCCCTCCGCGTCCAGCTTTATTACTGGCTCCGACATCACCTCGTAATACTCCGTGCTTGTCGACGTCATATGCCTGTATCCATACGCGACTCGCCCCCCCGCGCCCGCGCCGCTCTCACCCCTCGGGCCGCGCGGTCCTGCCGGCCCTGTATCACCCTTCGGGCCGGTCGGCCCAATCGGTCCCGTCGGTCCTGCCGCGCCTCTTATCCCCGACGGGCCTCGAGTACCTTCCGTACCCGTCGGCCCTATTATGCCTTGCAGACCTCGCTCGCCTCGCAGCCCCTTCAGCCCTAATGGGCCTTGAGGACCCATCGGACCCGTCGGTCCTACCGGACCTTGGCGGCCTACCTCACCCTCCGGTCCTGCAATGCCCCTTGGCCCCGTCGGTCCCAGCGGACCCATCGGGCCCATCGGCCCCCTCGATCCTGTCGGACCGATAGAACCTGGATCGCCCTTCGGGCCGGGTTGACCCACCGCTCCCCTCGGCCCAGTCGGACCTACCGGGCCTGGATCTCCCTTTATATTAACCGTCGGCTGTGGCGCTCCATTCGATGGCATGCTCGCGGCCATGTTCGCTGCTATTCGTACCGGACGCACCGGTGCGCGCTCGTCGATGTTCGTCGGTGTGGCGCCTAGGTTATGGTTCACCGGTCTGTTTTCCAATATAAGTCCCCTCCTCGCGTCCGGCGCATACTGCATTTATCCCTTGCTAAATGCTACGCGGCGAAGGGTTGACCCATTCCGCTATACTGTTTGACGCGTAAAATTCGCGGCAGATTCGCGGATTTTGTGCGTCAAGCACTGTAACATCACTTCGGCGCCGCAGTTCCAGCCGGCTTCAACGTTCGCGCCATCGCGGCGGATCGGACGAACCGCTTCGCGAATACCGCCGCCGCCAGTTCCCTGTTTGTCCATGGTAACCGGATCACACGCCGCAGCACATCGGCGTGCGAGTTACGCGCGTCGGAGGGACTCACCTCGCACGCCGATGCTATGCGCGTCCACTTCGACTTCGTGCGTTCGCGTGTTATCAGCGCCCGCACCATCGCTGGATCATCCGGCAGACACCCGCCGACCGCCTCAACGATCTCGTCGATACATTTCGATAAACCACGCAGATACCTAATCCTTCGTTCACACCGCTCCGCCAGCGCGGCGGCGTAGCCTACGCCATCGCCATACCGCCGCGTTTGAGTCGCCGTTCTCGCCGGATCGGTGTGCGTCGTTGAACCGTGCGCGGCCCGGGCGATCCCCTCTATCTCCCTGACCTGCCGCGCGATCGCTCGGGTCATGCGCTTCCCATGCGCCCATATGCAAAGCGCCGCCCTGGCTTGATCGCAAGTCATCAACACCTCCAGCTGCTCGCGTTCTTTTCCAAGTGCCTACAACCAACGCCTTCAGTATACAACTTAATAGCGTGTTTGTCAAGCGGTTTAATTGTAAACGTTTGGCGTAAGTTATCCACATAGCGGTCAAGCGCGTGGTCATACGCTGGGGTATGGAGCAACGTCAGGGAGGTGGGAACTTGCGGTCAATGGAGGCGATGAACTCGCCTAGTAAGAAACTAAAACGGAAATGGCGCGCTTGCGTTGGCGCGGGTGAGGCGGCGGACGGACTGCGCGCGGACTGGCAGAACCAGTTCTGTATGGCCGCGCGTAAATGCGCGTTTGAGCGAGCGCGCATATCGGGCTGGAATCGGTTGGACGCGCGATACAGCCGCGAGATAGACGCGCTGTGTGATTTTTTGACGGATTTGAACATATCGCCCGTTGCGCGTTTGAACGATAACGATGCGTGCGAGAACCTGGACTCGTTCGCGAGGCACGTTATAGCGCGATATGGAGCGAAACGGGCGCATTCATGGCGGTTCGAGATCCCTTATAACTCAAAATTTGTTAAACATGCACAGAAGCTGAAACGAATGGATCCCGATCTAAGCGCCGGAGCGTTGATCACAGGTGGTTCACCGCGCAGGATCATGAGCGAGCGCGGCGGATTGTCAGGTGGTGCGCCGGGAGGTTCGAAGCCTGACTTCATCGTGATCGGCGGAGATCAGGAGTACGCGACGCGATTGCGCCGCGAGATTGACGAGATGAACCTGGACATTCCGGTTCACTGGGACGCGGTATGCGAGACGCACTCGGCGGAGGAGGGGCTGCGCGACGCGATTGCACTGACGCGGCGATATCTGGCCGGCGACGCTCTGTCAGAGCCGCTGGACTCGATGGCGCTGGCCAGTTTCAGCGGATTGTGCGGCGCGGGGGCGTACCTGATCGACAACTGGGGTGTGCAGCAGCCAGCCGCGCACGCGTACCGCATGTTGGACGCGTTGGGCGATGAGCTGGTAGAGCGCGGAGATGGCTGGGCGCTGACCCGCGACATGCTGGGGAGAATGACCGCGCTGGCTTGGTATGAGCCTGATTCGCCGAAGGAAGTGTTACTGAAAGGAATGCGCCCGTACTCGCGCATGATGATCGAGACGCTTGACAGCGGCAACGGCTGGGCATATTCGGTATGGCGGCGAATGGGTATGCCGGATTCACTGGCGCGGCATCAGGTGCAGGCTTTGCGTCAGGCGGCGCAGAACACCTGTGTATCTTGGTCGCGGACGAACGAGGACGGGATATTCAGTCTGGAGCTGCCAAGGGCGGAGTCGATCGTTCTGATTAAGGAACAATAACCAAAACGCAGCCCGCCCGTATGCTATCGGCACGCGGGCGGGCTGAATAAGTATTGTGATACCGCACGGGCGCTGCAGCCAGCGCACCGGATGTACGGTTCATTGTATGACGCGCGGGCCTTGACGGTTCATGTTGCGCGAGCTATCGTTTGTCCCCGATATAAACGAGATCGTCGCGCAGGCGGTACAGCGTCGCGCCGTACTGGGGCAGGCATATCGCTCCGATAGTCCAGTCCATCGTGAAAGTCTCGTCGTACTCGACGTATCCCCATCGCTCACCGCGTATAAACCGGCCTGTGCGGTTACTGTCGGTCCAGCGCAAAGTCTTGCTGTCCGGATCATAATCAGCGGTGAATACCAGCGTATGCGGGCCTGTGCCGCCGCCATAGTTCCCCGACATCTGTAAAAAGTCGCCGCGCCTCGCTTCGCTTAACACCGCGCGCGCGGCGTCGCGGTTCTCCTCCTGCGACAATTCCTCATTGTACCTAAACGCGCCGACCACCGTGAACGGATTGCCGTCGCTGGCGCGAGCGTCACGCCACTCCACGCCGTATTGATGCGGCGCGCAGTCTTCAGGCGGGTTGTTAACGGGGATGATCAGCCGCGCGCCAGGATACTCGCGCATCCGGTACTGAGCGGAGAACGACTTAAACAGCGTGTCGGCAAAGTTCTTGCAAACGCCGAGATCCTCTTTGTAGTGCGCGCGGCGGAAGTCATTCTCCTGCACCAGCTCGAGAGCCATTTCCAGCATCTGGTCAATAAACAGCGCCTTGGCCTGAGCGGATTCGGCGGCCATGCGTTCTGTATGAATATTGGCGGAGATCGTCATCGCGGCGCACAACAGGTATGCGACGATGGTCTTTATTATGTCGATAATGGTATAATTCATAATAAGTCCATGCGATAATCGTTACATTATCGCCCGATATGGATTCACGCGCGCCCGTAGTTGGAGTATCTCCGTGAACAGCGCCTTCGCGCCGGTAGGAAGCTCGCGCACATGCAGCACGACGCACTTGCTGGAATGCAGCAATCCTCTGTCGTCGACACGTTTCTGGCCGTATATCTTGAGCGTTCGCGCGGCGCGATACCAGCAGAACGTGTTTGCGCCGGACTCGCAGACATAGGGGAGATCGTCGTCGACTGCCGCTGGCTGGGAGGCTGCGTGTCGTCCGATGCGGGGCTGAGGCTCCGGCGCTGATGCAGAGTCTGACGCGTCGTCGGTCTCAATCGCGTTGATCACGCCCAGCAGTATCGGCACAATCCGTTCGTCCAGCATACGTATGGTCAGAGCGACGGAACGTTTCCGCCGCGTGGCGCGGGGGATTTCCTGTTCAAACGGATCGGCGTCCTCGAGGATCGGTTCGGCGATGGTGAGTATGCCGCGCGTACGATCCCATGTCAGATCGTTACGCTCGGTGGATATGCGTTCTGGTTTCGGCGCGCGATCCAGATCCAGCTTGAAGTTATGCTGGAGGTTCTGTTTTACCGCGATAGGCGAGTGAACCGTCGTGCGGCGGCGTTTTTTTGAGGTCAGCAGACGGTCGGGCTGGGGAGCGGTTTCGGTCGTCATGGGGCTAGTGGCGTATACCCTCTGGCGCTGAGGCGCTTCGGTTAATGGCGCGGCGTGGTCTTGATCGCCGCACGGACTGGCGCTTATCCTTGACACGCCTTCGGCGGGGCTGTCGGGCGCTGGCGGAATAGAATCTGTCTCTATTATATGCTCATCGGTATCGTCTATAATATCTATGTCGCCGTATTCATCGTCTGTATCATCCTCGTCGCGCGCATCAATGGCGCACTCGTTAATATAACCGTCGGTATAGCCGTCCGGCAAAAGATCGTCCGGCGCGCCGGCGAAGTCGTTTTCCGGTTCAGTCATGTTTGGCACCAGCCGCGACCAAGCCGCGCGCATCGCCTGACCAACGCGAGTCGCCGCCTGCGCAACTGCGGCCTGTATGCGCTCAAACGGCTCATCAATCGTATCATCGAACAGCTCGTCTGGGGTGCCGTCCGGCTGCTCATCGGTCAATTCGTCGGTCGTTTCGCTATTATAAAGGGTTCGCTCGCCCGGAGCCGGAGCGAACAGTTCGTCGTTATCGATTCTCGCTTGCATGAAATCCCCTCCATGGCGCGCAGACATACTACTGTGCATAATATAACGCTTGCGGCCAGGACTTTGTTCCCAACAATTAGCGTCTGTGGAAAAATGTGCCGCGCTTGCGTTGAACCGTCGTTTCATGGCATAATGTAGTTTGCATACCCATTTATCGGGAATTAATACTATTTCGGGGAGGTAGAATGATGTCCCGCGTGTATAATTTCGCGCCTGGTCCCGCCGCGCTGCCGCTGCCTGCGCTTGAACGCGCCGCAAAGGAATTGGTAGAGTTCGGCGGCGCAGGCATGTCAGTAATGGAGATGAGCCACCGATCCAAGATGTACCTGGAGATATTCGACCGGGTGAAGTCGCGGTTCAACCAACTAATGGGCGTGCCGGATGGCTACACGACGCTGCTGCTGCAGGGCGGCGCGACTCAGCAGTTCGCCGCCGTACCGCTCAACCTGCTGGGCGAGGGTGATTCGGCGGCGTATGTTGACAGCGGCAACTTTGCGCACGGGGCGATCTCGGAGGCGAAGAAGTACGGCGCGGTAGTGATCGCGGGCGACGGTTCCGCCGATAAATATACATACATACCGAACGTCGACGCAAGCGGGTTGGCCGGATGCAAGTATCTGCACATTACGACAAACAACACTGTCTATGGCACACGCTGGCCTGCGCTCCCTTCGAAAGAGTCTGTTCCCGAATCGATCCCCTTGGTCGCCGACATGTCAAGCAATATATTGAGCGAGACGTACGATGTCAGCCAATTCGGCGTAATCTATGCCGGAGCGCAGAAGAATATCGGACCCGCGGGACTGACCGTCGTGATCGTGCGGAATGATCTGCTCGGGAGCGCGAGAAAATCCTGCCCAAAGGTGATGAATTGGAAACTGCAGGCCGATAACGACTCAATGCTGAATACGCCGCCGTGCTACGCGATATATATGGCGGGGCTGTGCCTTGATTGGCTTGACGAGCAGGGCGGGGTCAAGGGCATCGAGTCCGTGAATGTCGAAAAGGCGCGCCTACTGTATGAAGCGATCGACGAGAGCAGGCTGTTCGGCAATCCAGTCAAGCCGGTCGACCGTTCAAGGATGAACGTCGTGTTCACGACAGGCTCGGCCGACAAGGACGATGCGTTCTGCAAGTCGGCGGCGAAGGCGGGCTTGGTCAACCTGAAGGGGCATCGAGTGGTAGGCGGTATGCGCGCGAGCATATATAACGCGATGCCGATCGAGGGCGTGAAGTCGCTGATCGAGTTCATGCGGCGATTCGAGAAAGATAATCCGTAACGGCGGTATAGTTAAGCCGGTTTACGCAAGGAGGAATGCATAATCATGTTCACGATAAGGACAATGAACGCCATCTCCCCGATAATCGGTGAGATCCTCGCGGGTTACGTCGTCTCCACCGACGCGGAGTCCCCTGACGCGCTGATTGTACGCAGCGCAGAACTCAAGGATTACAAGCGCGGCGCCGGGCTGGCCGCTATTGCTCGCGCGGGGGCGGGGGTCAACAACATCCCTGTGGAGGCGTGCTCGGCGGAGGGGATAGTCGTGTTCAATACCCCCGGCGCGAACGCGAACGCCGTCGCCGAACTGGTAGTCGCCGCGATGTTGATGACGGGACGCGACATACTGGGTGGCGCGGAGTGGGTGCGCACGCTGAAAGGGCGGGGGGGCGAGGTTTCCAAGCTGGTTGAGAAGGAGAAGTCGAGGTTTACTGGGCCGGAGCTGCGCGGAAAGAGTCTAGGCGTGATAGGATTGGGCGCGATAGGCGCGCTGGTAGCGAACGCGGCGATCGCGCTGGGTATGGAGGTATATGGGTTCGATCCATATGTCAGTGTAGAGCACGCGTGGGCGCTGTCGAGGTCGGTCAAGAGGGTGACGGATCGCGAGGAGCTGGTACGGTCGAGTGATTTTATAACTATACATATTCCGTTGACGAAGGATACGCGCGGGCTGTTTAACGCGAATATGTACGCGAAAATGAAGGAAGGAGCGACGCTGCTCAACTTTGCGCGTGGCGAGCTGGCCGATTGCGAAGATACCATTGAGGCGTTGAGGTTGGGCAGGCTGCGCGCCTACGCGACGGATTTTCCGTGCGACGAGATGCTGGGTGTGCCGGGGATACTGGCCCTGCCGCATTTGGGAGCGTCGACGCCGGAATCGGAGGAGAACTGCGCGAAGATGGCCGCCGAGCAGCTGCGCGATTTCCTAGAATACGGTGTTATTCGCAACAGCGTCAACTTGCCGGATGTAGAACTTCCGCGATCAAAGGCCAATAGGGTGACGATTGTTCACCGCAACACGCCAGGTATGCTGGGTGCGATAACAGGCGTGCTATCTGCGGATCAAGTCAATATAGCAAACCTGACGAACACCTCGCGCGGTGAACTGGCGTACACGGCGCTGGATATAGACGGGGCGTTCACGAGCGCGCAAGTGGCGAAATTGGGCGGATTGGAGCATGTGCTTCGGGTAAGGGTGATAGCGGCGCATCCGCGCCTTCGGGAAGGGGACTGACGTCCCCCTCCCGACCTCCCCCGGGGTTTGGAACGGAAAAACGAGGGAACCGGTTGCGTTACGAGATAGACTATCCAGGTACAACAGGCAGTCCGAAGCCGGTAGATTGTGTATCACGATGGTCCAGGCGAAGCCTGGTCAGGATTCG
>JAISBH010000214.1 GCA_031266295.1 Oscillospiraceae bacterium
AGGATCATGTTTCCCTCAACTTGCTTCTTAGTCTTTCTCATCGCTTCCTCCTTTGAATCGGTTGCCACTGTCCGCTGCGGCGGGACGCTGTTCGATCTGCGGATCGACTGCGCGTTAAATTACTGGCGCCCCGCCACTATGATGGGAGATGACTATTACCTTGTAGCATTATCGCTGGCGGGGCGCAGGGTTGGAACGAGGAACGGGGGAACGAGGAACGCCCCCCGTCCCCCCAAAGGGGGGTGCACGGGAGTTTCGGGACTCTGTCCCGGACCCTGCAAGGGGCTATCCGCCCCCTTGACCCCTGACCAAGCTTCGCCTGGACCATCCTGATACACAGTCTACCGATTACGGCCAACCGGTTTCACCTGGATAGTCTACCTTGTAGCGCAACCCGTCCCCCGTCACTTGCAACCCCCACCGTAACCGACAACCCTCATCGCCCCCCTAGGGGGAGATGTCGCCGCAGCGACAGAGGGGGTTCTCCCCCACAGCTAAACCAACACAAGGAGGCTGATTATGCAATCCAAATCTTGGCTGGACAATCGTTTCGCTCAAGAGAAAACACTGAAAGAGCTGGCACGCAAGGCTACATTCACTCGCGCGATCCCCGCGGACAATCCTGGCGGCAGCGGCGGATCTATCATGGGTGTGTTCCCGCGCATCACATCGCCGACGACCAAGGCCGCGTTGTGGGGCGCGCCGGACGGGCTGACGCTCAGCCTGTTGAAGACCGACGTAATCGACCGCCGCTACGTCGACGACGATCATTATGACCTGAAGGAATTGATGGAAGGCGCATACTCCGAAGCCAACAAGGACTTGAACGACATGCCGCTGGCGGGCATGACGCGCCCATCCTTCTACTCACTGACTAAGGAAGGCGGCCGATACAACCACGCACTATGGAGCGAAGTCTACTCATTCCCATGCCAAAAGCCCGTAGGTCAGATCATCCTAAAAGCGCCCGAACTAACCGAAGCCGATCAGCCCGACGTAATAATCCATATGAAAGATGGAACCGCCGAAACGACCGCCACAAAGGACGGCAAGCGTCTCCATATGCGCGTCGTAATGAGCATGACGCGCAACATCATAGCCGTCGAGGTTGAAACTGCGGGATTAACTGAACCCGTAACACTGCGGCTATACCGCAATGTGGATCAAGGCCATCGCCGCTACATGGACGAGAACGGGCAGTATTTAAAGTTCGTCGTCAACCGTCCCGCCGATCCCAATCAGCCTCTGGAGTATTACGATTTCGAAAAGGACAAGGCCGTCAACGGATTGTTTGAACCGCCGACCAGCGGCGCGGACGGACGTTACTTCTGGGTGCACCAGGTTTTACCCGGCGAGAGGACGTTCCCAGAAGGATTCAGGTATGTAATGATGGGATTGGCGAGCGATCAGGAAGCCGCAGTATCGGCGTATCCGCTGCGCCGCGGTTTAGGCAGCGCGCCGCGCATACGCTATGATAACCAAGGCTTGCCCATCGTACCAGGCATCCGCACGATGACTCATCCCGAGATGTTTAATGTAATGGCCGCGAACTACTCCTATGTAGCGGAAGCGCCTGGAGTAGCGGCCGACGCGCAGCCCGCAACGTCCGGCAAACAGACATTCTACATCTCAATCGCCACTCTGAACGAAACGCCTGAATACATGGATCGGGCGAAGACGTTGCTTGCCGAGGCGGAAAGGCTGGGCTTCGACGGACTGGCGGCCGAGAATCAAGCGTGGTATGACGCGCTGTACGAGAAGCGCGAGAATGGCCGCGTCCTGCTGGGCGAAACGCGGGAGGATCGACGAGCCGCGCAGGCGCTGCTGCTTGACGAGGCGTTCACCAGCTGGACTAGCGGACATATGGGTTACTGCAATCCCGATCCGCGCAAGCTGGAAGGCAGCGCGAGCTACGCCTGTTACGACGTGGATACCCAATCCTGGCACTCCCTGCCCTGCTACAACGAACTGTTCACCGAGGGCAAATACTTCATGCGCAATCAGTATGAGCCTAAGCGCCTCTGGCCCAATCTTATCACCGCGTGGCATGAGACGCTCAAGGAGAAGGCGCGGCTGAAGTTCGGATTGCCGGGCATGTGCATAGCGCACGGATACCTGCCGGCCGCCGCCCAAAGCCCGTGGTATGTCGAGAACGCGGTGCTGGACTTTTGCATGGAGGTACCCGCGCAGATCGTCAAGGTCATATGGAACTTCTGGGACTACGCCGCCGAAGAGGATACTCTGCGTGAAACTGTGTATCCCATCCTGAAGGATCTGGCGATATTCTACGAGGCGTTCGCGCGGCGTGGTTGGGACGGCAAGGTATTCAACCTGGAACCCACCGTTGAGACGGAGAGTTACGGTATATCATACCGCAACGAATACACCCGCAACAACACCGGCGCGCTGACGCTGTTCCGCTGGACGCTTAAGACCGCCGCCGATACGGCGAGGTATCTCAGCCTGGATGCCGATCTGATCCCCGGTTGGCTGGAGGTGACTGACAACCTTGCGCCGTATCCGATGTTCGAGGTTGAGACAGGCGCGGTCGTCGGCGCGAACGAAAAGGCCTTCCCGCGCTACAGCCGAGGCGACCACTATATGTTCTCCGGTTACTATCCGGTCAATCTGGCCGACGAGGTTACGCTGGACAGCCCGCGCGAACAAAGGGAGCTGTTCATTCGCACGGCCGACGTGCTGGGCAGCGGGCGCAACTGGGATCCATATATCCTGCTGGGGGCGTCAAAGGACAAGATTCCAAGGAAATACACGATGGGCGCGCTGCCGATCAGCGATCACGCAACGCTGGCCAATGACGTCCTTGAAGCGCCGGAACGTCTGCTGAACAGCCGGTCGGGGCGAATCCATCTATTCCCATCCGTGCCGGAATGGACGACGGCGGTGTTCCGCAATTGTCTGGCGCGCGGCGGGTTCGAGGTCAGCGCGGCGAGGGACGCGTCGGGCGTGCAAGCCGTGACGGTCAAAGCGCGGCGCAACATACCGTGCAGATTGATAAGCCCTTGGTCAGGCGCGGCGGTGTCGGTCGTCGATACGGAGACCGGCGCGGCAGTACCGTTCACGCTGGACGCGTCAAACGGCGAGTGCATCGGGTTCGACGCGCAGGCCGGGCACGCCTACAGCATCGACAAAACATGAGGTGAGCGCATGAATTTTGACAAACTGACGGCGTACCTGGATTCAATCTACGCTGAAAAGAACATTCCCGGCGTGGGTATGACCGTCGCCATTGACAACAATCCAGTGTATGAGCACTATTACGGCTGGTCCAATGTAAAGGAGAAGGTTCCCTTTTCCCCAAAGACGATGTTCAACCTGTATTCCGCGACCAAGCTGGTCACGTGCACATGTGCGCTGCAGTTGATCGAGCAGGGCAAGATTCACCTGACCGACCCGCTGTATGAATACATACCTGAGTATAAGCATCCGAATGTTAAGGTGAAGACGGACGGTGACGAGGTTATTCGTGAGGCTGGGACTGTTATCACGTTGGAACATCTGTTCACAATGACGTCGGGTATCAGCGGCAGGCGCGACGCGCCCGCGATACTCAAGGTCGTCGAGGATACGCAAGGCCGCGCGCCGACGGTAGATATAGTCCGGGCGGCGGCGGAGGAGCCGCTCAATTTTGAGCCGGGTTCGCATTTCCAGTATGGGTACAGTCATGATGTGCTGGGCGCTGTAGTGGAGATTGTGTCCGGACAGCGGTTAGGCGCGTACATGAAGGAGCATGTGTTCGATCCGCTGGGGATGGGGAGCACGGCGTTTGATCTGCCCGAGGGTAAGGAGAGATATCGCACCGTGCTGTATAATGGGTTTGATGCAGCGACGGGTAAGGCGGAGTCAATCGGGCAGGCGTTCAAGCTGCAGTTCGGCAGCGAGTATGAGATGGGCGGCGGCGGTCTGTTGTCCTGCGTGCCGGATTACTCACGGTTCGCGCGAGCGCTGGCGAACGGCGGCGTAGGAGGAGAAGGTGAGCGGATACTCAATCCGGAGACGATTGGCGACTGGCGAACAAACCGTCTGTCGGGTGTGCCACTGGAGGATTTCGCCGTATTCGGGGGATGGAGCAAGGCGGGATACGGTTATGGTCTGGGCGTGCGTACGCTGATGGATCGCGAAAGGAACAATTCGCTTTCCGAGGCGGGGGAATTCGGTTGGGATGGAGCGCAGGGATGCTATGTAGTGGTTGACCCAAAGGCGCGAGTGGCGATATTCTACGCACAGCAAGAGGGCGGTTCGCAGTGGTGGAC
>JAISBH010000227.1 GCA_031266295.1 Oscillospiraceae bacterium
GAGAACGCCGGTATCCGCGCTGAATGCGACCTGCGCAATGAGAAGATAGGCTTCAAAATCCGTGAAGCCCAACTAGAAAAGACGCCCTACATGGTCGTGCTGGGCGATCAAGAAGTTGAATCCGGCGAACTGGCGATCCGTGGCCGCAAGGGTGATCTAGGCAAGACGACCCTCGACGCGTTCACCGCCATGTTGACGGCGGAGATTCAAACCCGCGCTCTCTAACCGCACCAACCGTCGCCTAACCGCGCTCCACCCACACCCACACCGCAACCGCTGAAGGCAGTTAGCCCGTCTAGTCGTCAAGGGTAAGGTGGAGATTTTCCAAAGTCGCGTTGGCGAGAGACTCACGAAACCAACCCGCAAGCGGCTTTGGAAAATACTACCTGACCTTGACGACGGGTGTATCGGCGTTCCACAATGAGAAAAGGGATTGTCGTATCCATAGATACGACAATCCCTTGTAAAGCAACGTTCCTTCGTTCCTCGTCCCCGTCACCTCAATTTCCGCGCCTCCAGGTAATAACGTTTCTCGCGCGCGTGGCCCATTGAGAATGTCTTTCGAGGCAGCGCGCCATCCTTGGCGATTGCCGGAAACAGATGCGACTTATCCAGCGCGGGGAGTAATATGCCTATTCGATTCGGCTGCGTGGCTAACTCGCGCAGTGAATCATCGCCATGGATATAATCGACGGAACCGTTCGATTTCCCATAAGCAGGCCTGCAGTCTAAAAATTCCTGGACAATACCGACTACGGTCTGGAATCGCAAACCATCAAACCGTAGAACATATGCTGCATCACTGGTGATGCAAATAGCAGACTTGTCGTCTGTTTTGTGCGAAAACTCTTGATCGACGCGCTCGATTTGCATGGAACCGCCTTGCGCGTCAACCCACATCCTAAAATCAGACAGAAACGCGTCCATGCCCGCGTCGTATAAGATCCGGTGTATCGGCTCAAACGCGATGCCGTCGTCGTAGATATTGCACACCTCGGCCAGCGCAAACCGCAGCGGATGTGTCGCGCGCTGTTCCAGCGGTATCTGTTCGCGTGACTCAAGCCAGACCGCGCGCGCCGCCGCCAGGGAGTGATTGCCGTCGCCTACCGCTACGCGAATGCCATCCGCCATCGGCAGCGAACGCAGCGCACTTCCGATGGACTCGATATCGTCTGGGTTATCGATCGCCCATCCCTTTACAGAACCGCCGTCCAGCATCAGCGGCGCGTCGTACAGTGGGCGCAGTGAATCGCGGCGCGCATATATAGGCTCAATAACGGATCGTTCTTTGTCCTGCAGCAATAACAGTATGTGAGGTAATTCAAGCGCGGCTTCGCGCCGTATCGCCATGCGCGGCGGTAAACGCTCAATGATAGTGCCTTCTGTTGAACGGATGGGACTGGATGAATCGGGCGAGTAGTCATAGCACTCCAGATCGACCGCCGCAATGAGACCAACGCGAGCGGCTCGCTCCACGCTACTATCGCCGGAAACAAACCGACGTTCTACAAGCGCGAAACCGAAGAATGACGAAAACAAACCGCGGTCTGTTTCGCTGTGCTGGATTGACTGGCGCATGCTGGAAAGGATGCGGCGCGTCCGATCGTCCGCGTCAGGCGCGTTCAGGTAAGCCTCGGGCAGGATCATATTCAGCGCGGAGGGCGCGCCGCCGACGAACGCCTCCGCTTCCCGCCAGTACTCCGGCTGAGACGTGAATTGGTCGCACGCCACAACCGCCCATCGTGTTATATCAATACTTAGTGCGGGAACCAGCACCTCGGCGGGAGCAAGCCCGACGCCTTCAAACCCATTGTCCATCTGTGCGGCTCGCGAGTTCATTCGCGCAATCCCTCCAAAACAGTGTAGAAGCGATCCAACTCCTCAGGATTGTCATAGCGCAGTACGATGCGTCCGCGCTTGAGCGTGCCGGATATGGCCACGCGCATACCAAACGCCTCGCGCGCGTTGGACGTCAAGCGTTCGAACTCGGGCGGCGGGGTTTTTATCACCGCCGGACGCGGCGGGGGCGCTTCCTTTTTAGCGGCCTCTTGCTCAAGCGTGCGAACAGACCAGCCTTCATCTATAGCGCGCTGCGCTAAATCGATCTGCTTGGCTGCGTCGCCGACGCCCGCGAGCGTGCGCGCGTGTCCGGCGGTCAGCGCGCCTTGCGCGACCCATTCCTGTATCTGCTGCGGGAGCGCAAGTATCCTCAATAGGTTGGCGATGCTGGGCCGGCTGCGTCCCAGCCTCTGGGAAACGCTCTCTTGAGTCAGCCCGCATTCGTCCATTAGCGCGCGGATAGCGGACGCTTCCTCGACGGGGTTTAGATCTTCGCGTTGCAGGTTTTCGATCAGCGCCAGTTCCATGCGGCCTATAGCGTCGGCCTCGCGGATTATAGCCGGTATGGACGTCAGCCCCGCCAGCCGTGCGGCGCGCCAGCGTCGTTCACCCGCGACAATGCGGTATCGGCCTTGAATCGGGCAAACGATGATAGGCTGCAATATCCCCGACTGTTCAATTGAATCAGCCAGCTGCCGCAGTGTCACCGGGTCGAACGACTTACGCGGCTGCTCACGATTCGGGTCGATCTCCGTCAGCGGAATCTCGTGGATCTGGCTGACGTTTGGCAAAGCGTTTTCCGACAGCAGCGCGTCCAACCCGCGGCCTAAACCCTTTGGTTTCATTTAATGAAATCTCCTGTTGTGCGTTATTACGGCTTTGAGTTCTTACGGCTTTGGGCTTGTGGCTATCGTATCAGGAACGCGCCGAACGTTCAGCGCGTTCTATGAACTCCTTGGCCAGCTCCTGATATGCCGACGCGCCGATGCTGCGCGGGTCGTACAGATGTACGGGCAGGCCGTGGCTGGGCGCTTCACCCAAGCGGATGTTGCGCGGTATCACGCTGGCGTAGACCTGTGTCTTGAAGTGCTTCTTCACTTCCTGTACGACCTGCAGGCCGAGGTTGGTTCTGCCGTCGAGCATCGTCAGCACGACGCCCTCCACATCCAGGGAAGGGTTAGGGCCGCGCTTTACCATCTGGATTGTGCGCATCAGCTGACCGACGCCTTCGAGCGCGTAATACTCGCACTGGATGGGGATCAGCACGCTATCAGCGGCGGTGAGCGCGTTTATCGTCAGCTGACCGAGCGACGGCGGGCAGTCGATCATCACGTAGTCGAATGGATTGTCAGGTGTACCGACCGACGGTCTGATTATCGCATTCAGCGTTTCTTTCAAAACAGACTCGCGTCTGTTAATGGATAGCAGCTCGACCTCCGCAGCGGCCAGCCGGATGTCGGCGGGCGCCAGCTTCAGGGTGTCGACAGGCGTGGACAGCAATATATCCGAGATAGGCACGTGCGAGATCAGCGTGTCATACATGCTGCGGCCTACGTCGGCGGACTGTCCCAGACCGCTGGTCGTATTTGCTTGAGGATCCATGTCGACCACAAGCACCCGTTTGCCCTGCGCGGCGACGCACGCGGCCAAATTGACGACGGTGGTCGTCTTGCCAACGCCGCCCTTCTGATTCATTACCGCAATAATTCTGTTCATGGGAATATGATAGCACAACGCTCCCGTAATTGGAAGCAAAATAAGGAATCCTCCCAAGGATGGGAGGATTCGAGGACTTGCGCCGGATATCAGATAGCCCCGTCTATCTTGGCCATATACTGGATCAGGTCGGCGACCTTCTTGGAATAGCCCCACTCGTTGTCATACCACGCGACCAGCTTCACGAACGTTGGCGTTAGCTGGATACCGGCCTTAGCGTCGAAGATCGACGTGCGCGGATCGTGGATAAAGTCGCTGGATACGACGTCGTCCTCGGTGTAGCCGATGATGCCCTTCCAGCGCGGCGACTCGGAGGCTTCCTTCATCGTGGACTTGATCTCGTCCATCGTAGTGGGGGTCTTCAGGCTGACGGTCAGATCGACGACGGATACGTCCAGTGTAGGCACGCGCATCGACAGGCCTGTTAGCTTGCCCTTTAGTTCCGGAATAACCACGCCCACTGCCTTGGCCGCGCCGGTCGACGACGGGATGATATTGCCGGAGGCCGCACGCCCGCCGCGCCAGTCCTTCTTGGACGGGCCGTCAACGGTCTTCTGGGTAGCGGTGGTGGAGTGAATGGTGGTCATCAGGCCGTCGGAGATGCCAAACTTGTCATTGATGACCGAGGCGAGCGGCGCCAGGCAGTTGGTTGTGCAGCTCGCGTTGGAGACGATGGTCATGTCGGGCTTGTATGTCTCGTGGTTGACGCCCATGACGAACATTGGGGTTTCCTTGTCCTTGGCCGGGGCGGTGAGGACGACCTTCTTCGCGCCGCCGGTGAAGTGTTTGCTCGCGCCCGCCTGATCGGTGAATAGGCCAGTGGCTTCGGCTATGTATTCCGCGCCCGCTTCCTTCCATGGGATCTCCTCGGGCTTCATCGACGCGTAAACGGTTATCGGACGTCCTTCGACGATAAGCTTGCCGTCCTTGATCTCGATTGATCCCTCGAAGCGCCCGTGAACCGTGTCGTACCGGAGCATATACGCCATATAGTCCAGATCGATGAACGGATCGTTGACCGCGACGACCTCCAACTCGGGCGACTCCAGCGCGGCCTGGAACACCAGGCGACCGATGCGGCCGAAACCATTGATGCCGATCTCTACTGCCATTTGAATTCCTCCTGTTCGGCTTTTGCTCTTATCTTTCTTCCAGGGTATATTGTAACCGAATTTGGCCGGGGAATCAAGCGGCAATGCCGAGACCGTGCGCAAGCCTACGGCGACCGCCAGCGGCGTATGATGAGCTTAAGTTATATGAATAAGCTGGCATAAAAAAGCCTCCCAGCGACTGATTGTCGGTTCGGAGGCTCATGGCTTCATGATTGAGTTGTGTTCAACACCCTTGTTATCGTTACCAGCGCCTCCGACAGATCGTTGAAATCCTCCAAAGGTACGTCCTGACCCCATTCTTGAACCTGCTGCACGATTGTGTTGTGTATGGCATTGAGTTTTTCTTCGCCTTCAGGCATAATAACAACGTTAACAACACGGCGATCCACTGTGTCGCGTTGGCGGTCTACAAGGCCAACCTCGATCAGGCGGTCAACGAGCGGCGTTATATTAGGTTTGGCAATGCCTAGCCTTCGAGATATCTCCGATACGGACATGGACCCT
Source organism: Oscillospiraceae bacterium (assembly GCA_031266295.1). Classification (GTDB taxonomy): domain Bacteria; phylum Bacillota; class Clostridia; order Christensenellales; family Aristaeellaceae; genus BNUH01. The sequence goes on from JAISBH010000227.1 coordinate 5,172, forward strand.
GTCTCGCTGAGCATACTCAATACCTGGACGTGAGACAGCGGGATACCGTGTTCCGCTTGGATCGTATCCATGTGCAGCAAACGTTTGCGCAGGAGAGGCAGCGAGGCGAATATGTTCCGCGCGATGCGATCCACTAATGCCGGATCGATATTCTGGTTAGGGCTGTCCAAACGAGATCATCCTTTCGCCTGTCAGATTCCGAACCGCTTGAAGCGATTCATTTGGCAGCATCGTCTTATTGACGAATCGCGGACGTGCTATCGCTCTTATTATATATTCATGTTGCCGTAAAAGCAATACTCTTTATAAAACTTTTGTAGCTGTTGGAGGAATTATCGTGTCGAATCCGCAAACAAAATCATCGCGCGTGTGTTACATTTTGGGCGCGGCCACACTGACCGGGCATTGGCCTAGACCAAAGCTGGGCGATATGATAATAGCAGCCGACGCTGGTTGGAAGTATTTACAAGGATTAGGCTGGATCGCGGACGCCGTAATCGGCGATTTCGACACCGCCGCGCCGCCGCCTGTCGATTCACGCCGTCGGATGTGCCGAGCCATATACCATCTGCCCGCAGAGAAGGATGATACCGATATGGCCGCCGCGATCCAGCTGGGCCTTGATGGAGGCTGCTCCACGTTTTACCTGCTTGGAGGAACGGGCGGGCGGCTGGATCATACGCTGGCTAATATCCAATGCCTGGCGCATCTGGCCGCCATGAGCCGCGCCGCGTACCTGCCAGATGGAGAGGAGACGCTGACCGCGATCGTCGGCGGAGGCTCAGTCGTTTTCCCGGAGGGTGCGTCGGGAACCGTTTCCGTGTTTGCGCATAGCGGCAGCGCGTCCGGAGTAACATTGGATGGATTTAAGTATACAATGGTAAATGGCACGCTCACAAACACCCGCGCGCTGGGCGTGAGCAACGAGCTTGCAGGCGGCCGCGCTTCCGTTAAGGTGGGCGACGGGACGCTGATTGTTGTGTTTCCCGGCACGTTATCGGCGAATCTTATACGTAATGAAGCATGACACACCGTAAGGCCGTGAACCGCATACGCTGTTGTTGAATCCCGGCGTATGGCAAGCGGGGCTGCGCATCCTGGAGAGACGCGGCATGGACTGCCGGACTTTTCATATAGGTAAACGCCGCCCAGCGACCCGGCCTTGAGAGCAGCGGTTGTTCTCAAAGATTCGCGATCGTGAAACGTAACAAGGAGGCAAGAGTATGCAATACTCGCAAGAACAACTTCAATCGATACTTAACTCTACCCTCGGTACCGCGCCCAACCAGGACGACAACGGCTGCCCATGGGCGACCCAGCATTGCTGCCCATCGTGCGGCTCCGCCGCCAGCTGCCAGACCACTCAGGCGCAGTCCACGGCCGTCGTCAACGCGATTCCGACGACCGTAGCGCGGCCGGCCCAGTCCGCGAATACGGGTTACTCGACCACTTGGCCGTTCTTCCCGGGATTCCCGGGCGGATGCTACCCACCCGCGCCCCCGACCACGGCTCCCGCGTCGAACGGCGGCAGCGGTCAGTATCATCTCATCGCGCCCAACCAGGACGACAAGGGCTGCCCGTGGGCGACCCAGCATTGCTGCCCATCGTGCGGCT
>JAISBH010000234.1 GCA_031266295.1 Oscillospiraceae bacterium
GATTCAGGTGCGGCGAGCATTGGTTCGAACCCCTCGACATGGATGGTCGACTCGCGACGTCGGGCGAGAGCGCGACGCCGCGCCGAACCCAAATAACGATTATAGGAGGATTGCCATGCGTACACTGGTTAACAGATTCCCGGCGCTGATCGCGCTGACGATTATATTGACACTGGCGGCGCTGATCGGTGCCGTGCTTGCGGAGGGCGTCGCTGTGGAGAATGTCCGTCCGGGCAGCTTCGATATCTGTGATTACTGCGCGGACGCGCACGGCCCGACAACTAACAAAGCCTGCCGTCTAGATGGCGAACCGTACTATTACTATACCTTCGATCGGGACGCGGTTAGCGCGTGCCTGCAGACATACTTCGGCGTGGGCTATAAAGCCCCCCTCGAAAGCCTAGCGCTTTCAAGAGGTTTTACGCCTTGAACAACTGATTTGCGAACGATCATACACGTTTTGTCGTTGCGTGTGATTGTTTGCAAAGGATGCGTTTTATCGTTTGCGGCGCTTGACTTTTAGCAATGCGGGTAAATCACGCTCCACGTCATCATCAGGCAGTTGAAACATAATCCACTTGCCGTCGTGATAGGTTTTCGCCGCTTCATATTCCGCGATTACCTTTTCGCTGAAATCCGCCTTTGCCGCCTCGAACTTGGCGCGCTCGTCCTTGCCGTATATGACCATCAGCCCGACGCCGTCCTCTTTGGGGAACAGCGTGACCAGCGTCTTTCCTCCGCGACGAAAGCGAAGCAGATATTTTGCATCCTTACCACCGTTGTCCCATTCCTTGGACATATCATACAATGCGTCAATTTGCGCAACCAACGCCTGCCATAGTTCGAATGCGGCGGGCGGCATGATTGTTTGAAGTTCGCTGTTTGTGACGGTAGGTATCATCGCGGTTCTCCTCTATTAAGTTTCAAAGGATAAGAGCCTGTTTAGAACGTAAACAGACTCTTACCCAATGCAGCCGATGTATGATGTTATCGCTTTCGCGAACTGCGCGACCCCGCGCGGTATGGATCAGCGGCCAGCCATCAGTTCGTTCAGCTTTGCGTCGTCAAACGCGTAGCAGAGGCTATCCACATCAATGATCATGCGCTGAGGATCGTCCGGCGTGTATTGCGCCCATGGGACGCCTTCCTGGCCGGGATCGCCTGTGCGTGCAAAATTCAGCCACATGTTGGCGACGATATCCTGAATCTTGTATGCGTCTTCCGTAGCGCCCGTCGCGACGCGGACGACCGGGATATCGACGTTGTGGAAGGCGTAAATCAGCTCGGAGCAATGGAACGCGGTGACGCCGTTGTTGACGGCTTCGGCTTCATATGCGAACAGATACGTGTACAGGTTCCCACTTCCGCCCGCCGTGTATTTGATGTTGGCGTTGGTGGCCGCGCCGCTTGCCGCTGTGTAGAAGAACAGATCCTTATCCTCTAGCTGCGGGAAAAGCGCATGAAAGGCTTCGAGCACCGCGTCCGTGTCCGTTCCGAAACGGGTCTCCAGCCAAGCGCGGGTCTCTTCATCGGTCCATTCGTGCTGCCGTCCGTCGCCTTGGTTGATTGAGTTGTGCGCCGATTCGCTGAAAACGGTGCCGGTCATCAGGTCGACGTCTTTAGCCCATTCCGGATAGTCGGCGGTCAGGAATTCACCGTCCGCGAGCGGCGTCCATCCGGTGCGTAGGGATGCGTCGATCTGACGGGCGTATGCCGCAGCCTTCGTCGACGCCGCAAGCAGATCGCGATAGGGTACGGTCTTCAATTGATCAATCGTGGAAACATTCAGGCCCAGGTACGCAAGGGTCAACTCGCCGACCTTCTTGGAGCCCGCGTCCGGTCCCTGCAACGCGCCGCCGCTGCCCGATTCAATAATGGCGTGGTGAACAAGACCTTCCGCAGAGGGGGCATGGAGAACGGCGTTGACCTTGGTGCCGCCGCCGGATTGGCCGAAAATGGTTACATTACCAGGATCGCCGCCGAATTTTGCGACGTTGTCATGCAGCCATTGCAGAGAAGCGACGAGATCCGCGATGCCCAGGTTCGCGGTATTCGCCCAACCCTCTCCAAATTGGGACAGGTCCAAGTATCCCAGCACGTTTAGGCGGTGGTTAACGGTGACGACGACCACGTCGCCGTATTCGCTCAGATTCTTTCCATCATAAGCGACGGATTCAATGGACGATCCGTTTGTTTGCCCGCCGCCATGGAAGAACACCAGTACGGGTTTCTTGGCGGACTCGTCCAGCGCTTGCGTCCAAATGTTCAACACTTGGCAGTTTTCATTCTGCGGCCAGTAGCGATGAGGCCAGACAAGCTCATCGTAGCCGACAGACGTCTGATCGGGTATCGGGCTGATGGGTCCATACGTCTGCGCCTTGCGAACCCCTTCCCATGCGGCGGGTTTTTCAGGTTGCTCAAAACGGGCGGCCTGCGCATACGGCACGCCCAGGAATTCGTAGGTGCTGTCGACCTTCAGGCCTTGCAGGACGCCCTGCTCCACGGCGACTTGCGGATCATATGCGATCGCATCGTAATCCGCCGCTGCGGACATCACCGGAACCATGCACAGCGTCAGAACAACCAGAATCGCTACAGATTTCCTCATGATAGACCTCCTCTTTTTACTGCCGTCGATTGCCATTGGTTACTCGCTGAAATGGTTGCTCAAACGAAGAACGCCGCTGCTAAGCCAGAACGATATACCTTGTTGGCAGCTTGGCAATGCGTTTCGCCGAATAACCTTATTGGCTTATTATACCAAATCCTTCTAGATTTTGCAAGCTGTGAGTAGGCAGTAAAGGCGGCGCATCAGCGCCTTCGGGAAGGGGACGCGGCGCGTCCGCGCCTTCGGGAAGGGGACTCACGTCCCCCTCCCGACCTCCCCCGGGGCTTGGAACGGGGTGACGAGGGAACCCCCTCTGTCGCTGCGGCGACATCTCCCCCTAGGGGGGCGATGAGGGTTGTCGGTTACGTTACGAGATAGAGTATCGGAGCACAACCGGCAGGCCGAAACCGACGGATTGTGTGCAAACGATGGTCCAGGCGAAGCCT
>JAISBH010000240.1 GCA_031266295.1 Oscillospiraceae bacterium
CAGCGACATGTAGTATTGCCGCATAAAGAACGTGCCGAACGCGCTGACCAGACCGGGGAACACCAGAGCGAATATCGTGTTCAGCTGCTTCATGTTGGACAGCATCACGTATTGCGGTATAATGAAAATCTGGGACGGCAGCATCAACTGAGTCAACACGACGCCGAAGAGTATTTTCTTGAGCGGAAACTCCAGCTTAGCGAACGCAAAACCCGCCATCGACGAGAACACCGCCGCGCACAGTATGCGGTACAGCATCAGCAGCACAGTATTCAGGTACAGTTTTCCCATAGGCAGCACACGGACGACCTCTTTGTAACCGTCCAGTATCCACGTCCTGGGCAGCATGGTAGGCGGGATCAGAAGCGATTCGCCCTCGCTCTTAAACGAGGTCAGTATCATCCACACGAACGGCAGTATCATCACCAGGCAGCCGATGATCAGTATCGCGTGAACAACGGCGACGGACGCCCGAACACGGCGCGTGCGAGGCGCACTAAGGCTCAATACGGCTGTATTGTTCATACTCTCGCCCTCCTCAGTCGTAATGAACCAGTTTTTTCTCGGAAACAAACTGGATCAACGTGAACGCGCCGATAATCAACACGCTCCAGATCATTATCGCGGAACCGTAGCCCTTGTCGAACTTCTCGAACGCCTCGCGGTAGAACCAAACCATCAGCGTCGCAGCGCTCTTATACGCGGGGTTTTCCGGCTTGATCAGCATATAGATGGTGTCAAACTGCCGAATCGATCCGATCATGCGCATCAGCACCACAAAGAACAGCGTCGGTGAAATCAGCGGCACTGTGATATGGAAGAACTGCCTGACGCGGCTAGCGCCATCAATCTCGGACGCCTCGTAATACGTCTCGGGTATGGCCTGCAATCCAGCCAGAATCAACACGACGTCATAACCGACGGCGCTCCATACGCCGATGATAGCGACGGCGATCAGCGCCCAGTTTGGGTTGGACAGCCAGTTAACGCCGGGTATACCGATCAGCCTCAGCGCGTAGTTGAGTATACCCACGTCGGTATTGTATATCCAGCGCCAGACCATAGCGATGGCAGCTGGAGCGACGACCATCGGCTGGAAGAATATACCGCGGTAAATATCCCGTCCGCGCAAACGTTTCGTGTTGAGCATTGCGCCCAGCACCAGCGCCAGAAACACACCTATAGGCACGGTCAATACCATATACCCCAGCGTATTGAGCGTCATATAGCCCAGCTCTTTGGACGAGAACAGCTTCTGATAATTCTTAAGCCCCACGAATTTCGCCGCGCCCAGTCCTTGCCAACGCAACAGGCTCGTATATATCGACTGGAAGAACGGGTAGATATTCAGGACGCAAAGCCCAACGACGGTCGGCAACACAAGCGCGTACGCCCACAGCCATTCGGCGCGAAAACCGGTCCGCTTGGGCTTAGTCAAGGATGGCGAGGCGGTCATGGCAAAGCCTCCTTATGGTAACGCTATCCCGCAGCGCAGCGGGGGCCGCCGTGTATTACAGCACATGCGGCCCCCGCGCTGAATATTACTTATTACTCTGCCTCAATCTCGAGGATCTGCTCGTTCAGTGAGCTGCAAGCGTCCGCGACCGTGCTCTCGCCGCTGTAGACGGTGGCGATCATATCGGTCTCGATACCTTCCCATAGGGACTTGTTCGGCCCGAACGGAAACTGCACGCCATAGCTGATCATCTCAGGATACGCGGAGATGTTCAGATCCGGGAACAGGTCCGTAAAGTAGTGTTCGGTGCCAGCGTACGCGGGGATGGCGGCCTTGTTTTGAGCCTGCAGGATGTTCGCTTCCTCAGTGCCGCAGAAGGCGATGAAGTCCTTCACGGCGTCGGGGTTGGCGGTGTTGAACGCTCCAGAGTAGCCCAGGCCGTTGTAGATGGACGCGCGGGTCTTGCCCTCAGGCAGCACAACTAAGTCGAACTTGTCCTTGATGTATTCGTTGCTGGTATCCTGGCTCATCATCCAGCTGCCGACGAAGATCATCGCCGCCTTGCCGGATGTGAACTGCTCGGTCGCGCTAAGGTCGGTCATAGCGGCCTGGCTCGGCGAGACGCCCTGGGTTTGCAGATCGACCCAGAACTGGATGGCTTCCTGAGTGGCCTCCTGATCGAAGCCGGGCACGCCGTTCTCAAATATGAAGCCCTCATTCTGGTAGACGAGGTTGTAGTAGCCGGACTGCGTATCCTGCGGCGCGGCGATGCCATATATGCCGGCCTCGGCGTCGGTCAGAGCGGTGGCGACTTCGAGCAGCTTCGCCCAATCCCAGGTATCGTCCGGGTAGGCGATGCCCGCGTTGTCGAAGATCTCCTTGTTGTACGCCAGGGCGATGGTATCGTAATCCTTCGGTATCGCGTAGTGTACGTCCTCATAGTTGTACAGCGCGGTAATGCCGGAGGGGTACGGGCTGTAATCATACTCCAGGCTGTTCAGATCCAGAAGCATACCAGCGCTGGCATACTTGAAGAACTGGTTGGAGTGTATCCAAAACACATCCGGCAGTGCGCCGCCCTGGGCGCCTGCCTCCAGCTTGGTCCAATACTGGTCCCACGGAGTGACCTGGGTCTCGATCTTAACACCCGGATGCGCGGCCATGTACGCCTCAGCGATAGCCTTCATGCCGGGTTCCTGGTTCGTATCCCAAAACGCGAAGGTGATGGTCACGTCTTCAGCGTGCGCGAACGGCACAAACAACGCCGTCATCATCAGCACAGCCAGAAGGATTGACAGAAACTTGCGCATAAGTTATTCCTCCCTTTCGTCCCTCAATAGACTAAACATATTATAACATAAAGAGGGCAAAAAGACAATACAAATCCGCCGCTCGGCAGCGACAGCGATTCCAAATTTAGAATTGCTTGTATCCCACTAACGTGTCTCGGATGTCGTACGAGTCGCTGCGGCGGGACGCTGTTCGGTTT